>JASHPR010000537.1 GCA_030038015.1 Streptosporangiaceae bacterium | reverse complement strand
CGGCCAACCCGGCAGGGGCCGTGCTGACCGCCAGGGAACTCGAGATCGCCGGCCTCATCGCCCGCGGCCTCTCCAACCGCGCGATCGCCGGCGAGCTGGTGATCAGCCCGGCCACAGCGGCCAGGCACGTGGCCAACATCTTCAGCAAGCTCGGGTTCAGTTCCCGGGCACAGCTCGCCGCGTGGGCGGCGCAACGCAAGGCCGACGGCGGGCCCTGACGGCCCGGCCTGCGCCGCTCAGCGCCCCGGGGCGCATCCCTCGCCCCTCGCTCGCCGGCCCGGCCGGCTCCGCGCCTGCCCGCGCGCCCGGCCCTGCCACAGGCACGGCCTGCCCGGCCACATGCACACCAGGCCGGGCGCCGTACACATGCATCCCGGCCGCCGTACACATCCGGCCCGCCCCGCGAATGCACATCCAGATGGCTAATTCTGGGCATGTGCAATTGCACCTCGCTGCCTAACGTGCTGCCCAGAGCGCAAATGCGGGGTCCTGGGCTCGCTCCGGCCGCCAGGAGGGGGGTGTCCGGCCTTGACCAGGCCCCCGCATGCGGGCCCCGGCAGCCTGCCGGGGCCCGCGGCGCTGCCGCCGCCGGCCCGCACGGGAGCCGGGCCGACGGCGGCTACATACCCGGCTACATAGTCCTGACGATGCGGCCCCCGGCTGCGGGCCATAACGTCAGCCAGGACGCCCGGCCCTGTCCGCATCGGGAGGTTGCCAGCTAATGACGATGGGCACTGAGGCGCCGCTCGGCGAGGTCACGGTGACACAGCGGCTGATCGCCGTGGCGCCGTCCCGCGGGAGGCACCGGGCTCTGGTCGGCGGCACAGCCGACCCGGCCTGCAGTTATGCCGAGCTCGCGGCCACGGTGCAGGCGGCCGCGGCCGGGCTGGCCTGGCGCGGGCTGCAGCCCAGGGACGTCATCGGCGTCTACGTTCCCGATGCGGCCTGCTACGTGCTTGCGGCGCACGCCATCCGGGCCGCCGGCGGCGTGCCCACGCCGGTCGCCACCGGGCTGACCGTGCCGGAGATCGCCGGCCAGCTTGCCGACTGCGGCGCGCGGATGCTGCTGACCGCGCCGCCGCTCGCGGGCTCCGCGCTGGCGGCCGCCGATCGCTCCTGGGTGCGGCAGGTGATCTCGTTCGGCGAGTCACCCGGGACCATCCAGTTCAGCGCGCTGCTGGGGATGGGCACGCTGCCTGCGATGCCCGGGCGGGCGCACGACCCGGCGCTGCTGCCGTACGCGCGCAAACCCGACGGCATGCTCGGCCCGGTGCCGGTGAGCCATCACGAGATGTCCGCCGTGCTGCACAGGCTGGAAATCGAGGCCGGGGTGTGCGAGAAGGACGTGGTCCTGGCCGCCCCGCCGATCGGCGACGGCCGGTCATACACCGCCCTCCTCGACCATGCCCTGCTCTGCGGCGCGACCGTGGTCGCGGCGGGCGCCGACGAGCTCGCCACGGCCGCGGACATCTACCACGGCACCGCCATGATCGTGGCAGGCAGCGTCGCCGTGGGCGCGGGCGAGCGGCTGCGGGTGTTCGCCGTGGCGTCGTAGCCGGCCCGGCCGGCTCACAGGTTCGGCGGCCTGTTCTCGTACGGGGTGCTCAGCACGACGGTGGTCCTGGTGGACACGCCGGCCGCCGACCGGATCTCCTGCAGCAGGTCCTCCAGCTCCGCCGGGTTCGCCACCCGGACCTTGAGTATGTAGTTCTCGTCCCCGGCCACGCTGTGGCAGGCCTCGATCGCCGCGAGATGCGCCAGCCGCTCCGGTGCGTCATCGGCAGCGGCGGGGTCGAACGGCTTGATGGACACGAATGCGGTCAGCGCGAGGCCGACGTCGTCGGGGTCGATGATCGCCGCGTACCCCTTGATCACGCCGCGTCGTTCAAGCCGGCGTACCCGCTGCTGGGCTGCTGAGACCGAGAGCCCGGTGCGCTTGGCCAGCTCGGTGAAGCTCATCCTGCCGTCACGCGCCAGCAGCGAAATGATGGTGCGGTTGATCTCCTCCACCGGGCTAAGGTAGCCCGGCCTGCGGCGGCCGCTCCCCGCGGGTCACGTTGCGTCCACGCAGATCAGCTTGCGGGTGACGTTGTTCAGCCGCTCGCCCCCCTGCTCGGTGCAGACCACGATGTCCTCGATCCTCGCGCCGTGCGGGCCCGGGTATATCCCGGGCTCGATGGAGAACGCCATGCCCGGTTCCAGCGGCTCGGTGTTCCCCGACACGATGTACGGATCCTCGTGGCTCTCCAGGCCGATCCCGTGACCGGTCCGGTGCACGAAGTACCCGCCGTAGCCGGCGGCCGCGATCGGGCCGCGCGCCGCCGCGTCGACCGCCTCGGCGGTCACCCCGGGCCGGACGGCAGCGAACGCCGCCTGCTGCGCGTCCCGCAGCACGCGGTAATAGGCGGCGAACTCCGGAGGCGGCTCACCGATCATGTAGGTCCTCGTGCAGTCCGAGCAGTAACCGCTGGGCATGGTCCCGCCGATATCCACGACCACGGCGTCGCCCGCGAGCAGCACCCGGTCGGAGACCTCATGGTGCGGGCTTGCCGCGTTCGGGCCGGAGGCCACGATCGTGAAGTCGACCCGGGCGTGTCCCTCGCCGATGATCGCGTCGGCGATGTCGGCGGCGACCTGCCGCTCCGTCCTGCCGGGCCGCAGCCAGTCCGGCACCCGTGCGTGCACCCGGTCAATCGCCTCGCCCGCCGCGCGCAGCGCGGCCACCTCGGCGGGCGTCTTGCGGATGCGCATCCCGCGCAGCGCCGCGCTGGCCAGTTCCTGGCGGGCCCCGGGCAGCGCGTCCCGCAGCCTGAGCACCATCAGCGCCCACATCCGGTCCGACAGGCCGACCGGACCGGGCAGCGCACCGAGCCGCTGGGCGACGAGCGCGTAGGGGTCGTCGGTCTCGTCCCACGGGATGATCTCAATATCCAGGCCCCCGGCGGGCGAGGCGTGGGCGGCCGGCAGCTCCAGCCTCGGCACGACGAGGAACGGCTTGCCGCCCGCCGGGGCCGCAGGAACCGCCAGGCAGGTGAGGCGCTCAAGCTGGGGCGCGTCGTAACCGGTCAGGTACCGGAGGTCTGGCCCCGGGGTGAGCAGCAGCGCCGCAAGGCCGGCCTCGGCGCTGGCCGCTGCGGCCCGGTCAAGCCTGTCTGGCGGGTAGAGGCCTGGATCAGGCCGGTCGGTCACCATCACGCCCTCCGGTCGCCGTTGACGCCCATGTCCGCACTTCCCTTGCGTGCGCATCATCTCACCCGTGAGAATTGTGCCCGCATCTAGACAGCGAGCCCCAGATGGCTCACGCTAAGTGCACGCAAGCTGACCACACGCCACCCGCGATCGCAACCAAGGCTATGAGAGTTCCGCCAAACCGCCCGGCCAGGGCGGCGGTTTCAGCGCACGCTGCCGCAATGCCCGGCGTAGCGGCCCAGCAGCCAAACGGCTCCGGGCCCGGCCTCGCGGCCGAGGCCAGGCTCGCGGCCGAGCTCGCCGAAGAGCGCCACGTGGCGCTGGAGCTGCAGCGCGCGATCCTGCCGCTGCACGACGAGGCGTTCGACCTGCCCGGCCTGCGGACCATGGTGCGCTACCTGCCGGCCTCGCGGGCGGGCCGGGTCGGCGGTGACTGGTACATCACTGCCGACATGCCAGGCGGCCACGTGCTGATCGCGATCGGCGACGTCGCCGGGCACGGCCTGGCCGCGGCCGCGGGCATGGCCAGGCTGCGCGGGGCGCTGGCCGGGCTGGCCATCACCGGCTCGCCCCCGGAGCGGCTGGTGGGCTGGCTCAATGACCTGGTGCGGCATGTCGCGCCCGAGCACACCGCTTCGGTGGTGGCCGGTTACTTCGACCCCGGGAGCCGCACCCTGACCTGGGCCCAGGCCGGCCATCCCCCGCCGGTCCTGGTCCGTGGCTCCTGGGCCCGGCCGCTTGACCCGCCGCCCGGGATCCTGCTGGGCGCGGGCGAGGAGGAGTACACGGCGGCGGTCCTTGCGCTGTCCCCCGGCGACCTGCTGCTGCTGTACAGCGACGGGCTGATCGAGCGCAGGGACCGGTCCGTCGAGGACGGCCTGGGCACGCTGGCCGAGGCGGTGCGGGGCATCAGCGACCCGGAGCGTGCGATCGACGCCGCGCTGAGCGCGCTCGGCGTCACCGACCTGGAGGACGACACCTGCCTGGTGGCGCTGCAGGTGCTGTAGCCGCTGGCGCCGCGCGCTAGCCGCCGGGCTCGCCCAGCGCGGCGACCATGCGGCGCAGCGACGACCCGAGGTTCCAGCGCTCGTCCAGCTCGGCCAGGCGCTGCGGGTCAGGCATGGCCGCGGCCAGCCGGCCGTCCACCGGCGGCACCGGCGCGTCGCTGGCCACGCGCACGACCGGCAGCGCCGCCTCCAGGTAATCGCGGGCCTGGGCCAGTTTCGCCCGGCTGCCCGCCGGAAAGCCGCCCTGCCCCGCGTCCAGCGCCGCCAGCATCGCCTCCACCGTGCCGAATACCCGCACCAGCGCGGCAGCCGTCTTCTCCCCAACGCCGGGGACACCGGGCAGCCCGTCGCTCGGGTCGCCGCGCAGCGTCGCGAAAGCGGCGTAGGACCGCCCCGGGATCTGGTACCGCGCGGTCACGCCGGCCTCGTCCACCACCTCGAGCTTGGCCAGGCCGCGGGCGATGTAGACGACCGCGACCTGCCGGGAATCGTCCACGAGCTGGAAGAGGTCGCGGTCCCCGGTGACCACCTCCACCGGCCCGGCGGCCTGCGCGGCGAGCGTGCCGATCACGTCGTCGGCCTCGTATCCCCGGGCCCCGGCCATCGCCACGCCCGCGGCGGCCAGCACCTCCGCGATGACCGGGATCTGGGCGGTGAGGGCGCCGGGCACCTGCTCGGTGCCGTCCGGGTTGGCCCGGTGCGCCTTGTACGCGGGGATTGCCGCGACCCGGAACGCCGGCCGCCAGTCCGCGTCCAGGCACGCGATCAGGCTGGCCGGCCTGCGGGTGCGGACCAGGCGGGTGATCATGTCGAGCAGCCCGCGCACGGCGTTCACCGGCGTGCCGTCCGGCGCGGTCACCGTCTCAGGGACGCCGTAGAACGCCCGGAAGTACATGGAGGCGGAGTCAAGCAGCATCAGCGGTCCCACCCCGGCCATCCTGCCAGGGGCGGCGGCCCGTTGTCGTGGCCTCCCGCACCGTGACGTGGCCTGCGTGGACTCCCGTAAGGTGATCGGGTGGATGCCGCCCAGCGCGCGTGCTGCGACCAGATCGATACCGCGACGCAGCGCCTGCTCGACGCGGCCCGCCTCATGACGGAGCGGGACCTCCGGCAGCCGTCGCTGCTGCCGGGCTGGACCCGCGCGCACGTCCTCGCGCACCTGGCCCGCGGCGCCGATGCCATGCGCAACCTGCTGATCGGGGCCCGATCCGGGCAGGAGCGCCCCGCGTATGAGAGCAGGCAGGCACGCGAGGCCGGCATCGAGCACACGGCCCGCCTCACGGCGAAGGACCTGGCCGCCGACGTGGCGGCCTCGGCGATGGCCTTCCGCACCATCGCCAGGCAGCTGCCCGACGACGCCTGGCGGTACCCGGTGCGGATCCTCGGCTCGGCGCCGTTCCCCGCCGCCCAGCTGCTGACCAGGCGGCTGGTCGAGGTCGAGCTGCACCACTGTGACCTCGGCACCGGCTACGGCCCGGCCGACTGGCCCGCCGCCTTCGCCGCCATGGAGCTTCCCGAGCCCATGCGGTCACAGCGTCAGGAGCGGGTGCAGCGAGCGGGCTGAGCGCAACGCCCGCCGGCCAGCCGCTGAGGCGGCGCCGGGCAAGTCGCTCGTGCAGCATCACCACGGCCGCGCCGGCCGGCCCCGCCTATTCATGCAGCTGCTCTATGGGTATGACAGAGCTTTGGCATTGGAACGGCGCGGCCCCGAATCTCTAGGCTGGGTCATCCGTTGCAGGAGCCCTTTCCGGGCGGGGGAGGCACGATTGACCCAGGCCAGCGCAGTCCATACCCGCTGTCCCGCTGGCCTGCTAGCGGCGATACGCACCGCCACCGCCCGGCGCGCCGACTGGGCGCAGACCGCCGCGCTGGTCGCCGCCCAGTTGCGGCTGCACCTGCCCGGCCCGGACATCCTGACCGCGGGTGAGCGCGAGGGCAGCCCGGAGGGCTACGTCTGCCATACCCTGCACACCGAGCCCGACGGCTCGTTCTCGGTGTGCGCGCTGGTGTGGCAACCCGGGCAGCGGACACCCGTCCACGACCACGTCACCTGGTGCGTGGTGGGCGTCCTGCAGGGCGCCGAGGACGAGCAGCTGCTGGCGCTGCGGGACGGCGGCACCGCCCTGGAGGAAGTCGGCCGCAACGTCAACCTGCCGGGCGACGTGGCCGGCTTCGCCCCGCCCGGCGACATTCACCGTGTCACGAACCAGGGCGATGACGTGGCGATCTCGGTGCACGTCTACGGGGCCGACATCGGCCGCCTCGGCAGCAGCGTGCGCCGCACATATGACCTGCCCGTGGTCGCCCGCGCCCGCTAACGCACCCCTGACCCCGACGGGCACGCCGCGGGCGAGGTCCCGGCGCGCTGCCCGGAATACCCGCGGAACTGCCGGCGCGCAGAATCCGGCGCTGTACCGCGACATCCTCACCGTGACCGTCCGCCCGCCGTCCTGAGTCACCCGACCGAGGAGTAGGCAACGACGCCCCGGCGCAGGCTGGCGATCGCGCGCCGGGCGGTGTCGGCGACCTGCGTGTCCCGTGCCGCCGCGGTCACCTGGTCCAGCAGGTCGATCAGCTGCTTCACCGCGCGCACGAAGTCGCCGGGCGTCAGGTCGCCCGACAGCACCTGCTCCAGCGGCTTGCCGCGCGCCCAGGCGTGCGCGGTCCAGGCGAACCCCAGATCGGGCTCGCGCAGGAACGACAGCTGGTGCTCCTTCTCCACGGCGTCGAGCTCGCCCCACACCTTGATCATGTCGGCGAGCACCTCGCGGGCCCGGTCGTGCGGCAGCCGCGGCTGGCTCGCGTCATCGGACCTGCGCGACTCGAAGGTCAGCGAGCTGACACAGGCAGCCAGCTCGGCGGGCGCGAGGCCGTCCCAGAGCCCGCGGCGCAGGCACTCGGCGACGAGCAGGTCCAGCTCGGTGTAGAGGCCGGCCAGCCGCCTGCCCTCCGCGGTCACCGTGTCGCCGTGGGTGTAGCCGAGCTGCTCCAGCACCGCGCAGACCCGGTCGAAGGTCCGCGCGATCACGTGCGTCCTGCCCGCCACCCTGCGTTCCAGGGCCTCGGCCTCGCGTTCCAGGCGGGCCAGCCGCTCCGCCTGCCGGGCGTGCTCCTCGCGATCCGGGCAGCCGTGACACGGATGCTGCCGCAGCCGCCGGCGCAGGCTCTCGATCTCCCGGTCCTGCCCCCGCGGCCCGCCGCGGCCTTCCGCCTGCCCGGCTGCCCGCCCCGTATGGCCGCCGAGGTCGTGGCCGGCCAGCTTGTTCCGCATGGTCGATGCGAGGTCCCTGCGGTGGTTGGCTGACCTCGCGCTGAACCAGTCCGGTATCCGCACCCGGTCGATGGGCGTCACCGGCACCGGGAAATCGGCCAGCGACAGGCGCTTGACCTGACGGTTCGCGGTCAGCACCAGCGGCGCTGCCGGCTCGGCGCCTGGCGGCTCCAGCACCAGCGCGATGCCGGCCCTGCGCCCGCCCGGCACCCGGATGATGTCCCCGCGGCGGAGCTGCTCCAGCGATGCCACCGCCTCGGCGTGCCGGGCCGCGGATCGCGCCCTGGCCTGCTCGCCCTCGCGCTGCGACAGCTCGCTCCGGAGAGCCTGGTAGCTGGCGAAGTCGCCGCGGTCGCAGGAGACGCGGAGCGGCTCCATGGACTGCCGGATCCGGTGCGCCTGGCGGGCGGTGCCGACCACCCCCCGGTCCGCCTGGAACTGCGCGAAGGACGACTCGAGCAGCGCGGCGGCCCGCCGCCTGCCGACCTGCCCGACCAGGTTGACCGCCATGTTGTAGGACGGCCGGAAGCTCGAGGTCAGCGGGTAGGTCCTGGTGCCGGCCAGGCCGGCCACGGCGACGGGGTCGGTGCCCGGCTGCCACAGCACCACCGCGTGACCCTCAACGTCGATGCCGCGCCGCCCGGCGCGCCCGGTGAGCTGGGTGTACTCGCCTGGCGTCAGGTCGGCGTGGGTCTCGCCGTTCCACTTGTCCAGGCGCTCGATGACGACGGTCCTGGCGGGCATGTTCACGCCGAGCGCGAGCGTCTCGGTGGCGAACACGGCCCGGATCAGCCCGGCCGTGAACAGCTCCTCCACGACCTCCTTGAACGTCGGCAGCATCCCGGCGTGGTGAGCCGCGATCCCCCGCTGCAGCCCGGCCAGCCACTCCGCGTAGCCGAGGACCGGCAGGTCCTCGCCGGGGATGTCCGCGGTGCGCCGCTCCACCAGCGCGGTGATCTCGGCGGCCTCGTCCGGCGTGGTCAGCCGCAGGCCCGCGGCCAGGCACTGCTGCACGGCCGCGTCGCAGCCGGCGCGGCTGAAGATGAACGTGATCGCGGGCAGCAGGCCGGCCGCGTCGAGCCGCTCGATGACCTCCGGGCGGCCCGGCACCCGGATCCTGGCCGGCCGCCGCGCGCCGCGGGCGGGCCGGCCTGGCGCCCTGCGCTGGGCCCACTGGTCGCGCTGCGCGATCCGCCGCAGCTCAGGGTTGACCTTCGGGGCTCCCGCGGGCGGTCCCCCGCCGCCGTCCTCCACGCCGGTGAACAGGTCGTAGATCCGCGAGCCGACGAGCATGTGCTGCCACAGCGGCACCGGGCGCACCTCGTCAACGATGACCGTCGTGCCGCCGCGGACCTGGGACAGCCAGTCGCCGAACTCCTCGGCGTTGCTGACCGTGGCCGACAGTGCGACGAGCTGGACGGACTCGGGGAGGTGGATGATCACTTCCTCCCACACCGCGCCGCGGAAGATGTCCGCCAGGTAGTGCACCTCGTCGAGGACCACGTAGCCCAGCCCGGCCAGCGTCGGCGATCCCGCGTACAGCATGTTCCGCAGCACCTCGGTCGTCATCACGACCACCGGGGCCTCGCCGTTGATGCTGTTGTCCCCGGTCAGCAGGCCCACCGTGGCGGCCGAGTACCTGCGGACCAGGTCGGCGTACTTCTGGTTGGACAGCGCCTTGATCGGCGTGGTGTAGAAGCACTTGCGCCCCTCGGCCAGCGCCAGGTGCACGGCGAACTCGCCGACCACCGTCTTGCCCGAGCCGGTCGGCGCGGCCAAAAGAACCCCGTGCCCCTCGTTCAGGGCCCTGCACGCGTCCAGCTGGAAGGGATCGAAGCTGAAGTCATACAGTGCCTGGAACGCGG
>JASHPR010000536.1 GCA_030038015.1 Streptosporangiaceae bacterium | reverse complement strand
AGGTGTTGACAGCTGCGGACTGCGCCCGGGCCGGCGAGCATCACCGCAGACCAGACGCCAACAACCGGAAGGGATCAGGCGATGAGTGACCTGCCGAATATCGTCCTCGTCCACGGCGCGTGGGCCGACGGCTCGAGCTGGAGCGCGGTGATCGAGCGGCTGCAGGACAGCGGCTATCACGTGACCGCACCGCAGTTCCCGATGACGTCACTGGCCGCTGACGTCGCCCGGCTGCGCCAGGTGCTGGCCCGCCAGGACGGCCCGGCGATCGTGGCCGGCCACTCCTACGGCGGCCAGATCATCACCGCGCTGGGTGCCGACGCGCCGAACGTGGCCGGGATGGTGTACATCGCGGCGTTCGGGCTGGACGAAGGCGAATCGATCGGCGCGCTGCTGAGCCAGGGACCGCCCAGCCCGGCGCTGGCCCACCTGATCATCGACGAGCAGGGGTTCGCCTGGCTGCCGGAAGAGGACTTCGTGGGCCATTTCGCGGCCGACGTGGACCCGGTGCGGGCCCGGGTGATGTGGGCGGTGCAGCAGCCGCTGTCCGCCTCCGCGCTGCAGGAGGTGATGGGCGTCCCGGCGTGGAAATCACGGCCGTCGTGGTTCCTGGTCGCCGCCGGCGATCAGGCCATCCCGCCCGAAGCCGAGCGGCAGTTCGCCGCCCGCATGGGCGCCACCACCGTCGAGGTGCCGTCGAACCACGTGGCGATGGTCTCCCATCCGCAGGACGTGCTGGCCCTTATCCAGGCCGCCGCTCAGGCCGTGCAGGCCTAGGCCGGCCGGGGGCCGTAACACCACGGCCCGTTCGGAACAACGATCATTACGGAACGGGCCGTGGTGCACGCCGCCCGCAACGAAGGGAGCACAGTGATGACTACGTACTCCAGCCTTCCGAACAAGCTGGCCAGCGCGGTGAACGGCGTCAACTACGCGTACCGGGACGCGGGCGAGGGGCCGGTTCCGCTGGTCCTGCTCCAGCACTTCCGCGGAAACCTGGACAACTGGGATCCCGCGCTGATCGACGCGCTGGCCTCGACCCGGCGGGTCGTGGCATTCGACAACGCCGGCGTCGGCGGCTCCACCGGGACCACGCCGCACGTCATCGAGCAGATGGCACACGACGCCATCGCCTTCCTGACCGCCCTTGAGCTCCGCCAGGCCGACATCCTCGGCTTCTCCATCGGCAGCTTCGTCGCACAGGAGATCACGCTGATCCGGCCGGACCTGATCCGCAGGCTGATCCTGGCCTCCTCGGCCCCACGCGGCGCGGCCGGCATGCACGGCTGGGCGCCCGAGGTCATCGGGGCGGTCGGCAGGCCCGAAACCAACCCCCAGGGGTACCTCGAGGTGTTCTTCGCACGATCACCGTCCAGCCAGCAGGCCGGCCGGGACGTACTACGGCGCACCAACGCCCGGACCGAGGACCGGGACAAGGCGACCACCTGGGCCACCCGCCAGGCGCAATACGATGCGGTCTGCGCCTGGGGGATCCCCGATCACTCCCTGCTGCAACGGCTCAGCGGCATCAGCCAGCCAGTCTTCGTGGCCAACGGCGACAGCGACCCGATGATCCTGCCGCACTACTCCTACCTGATCGCGGGCCTGATCCCGCGGGCCACGGTGAAGATCTACCCCGACTCCGCGCACGGGTTCCTGTTCCAGCATCACGCCGAATTCGCCGCCGACGTCGAGGCCTTCCTCGCCAAGCCGGACTAGGCCCACCCAAAGCACCCGGCCGGGAACTCATGGATCCTTCTCGGCCTCCACCATGAACGGCCAGCGAGCCACGCATTCTTCTGAACGAGAATCAGACAACGACCTGCTCTCGCAGCCGGGCGCAACTGCGCCTCATTTCGAAAGGAAGCCTGATGCCAGACAGCACGCAATCTTCGGACGGGGTCATCACCAAACCCAGCGGCAAGCCCGTCCCGCAGACCATCGACGCACTGAGGCGTGTGATGGAGGATCGGGGCTTCGCGGTGTTCAACGTCATCGATCACAGCGGCGTAGCCGGACAAGCTGGTGTGCAGATGCCCGACTCAAAACTCGTCATGTTCGGGAAGCCGGCTGTGGGCGCGGCGGTGATGGTCGCGGCGCCGCTTGCCGCGCTGGATATCCCCCTCAAGGTGCTGGTCTGGGAGGACAGGAACGGAGCGGTATCGGTGAGTTACAACTCGCCGGGGTTCCTGGCCGGGCGGCACCACCTCGAGGGTGCACTGCGTGCACCCTTCGACGCAGTTGAGTCGATCGTTGAGGCACTACCTGGTGCATAACCTGCGCTGATCCGAGTGGGCGACAGCCGCCCGGAGATCGCCGCTCCATATCTGCCGTTCGGGTGTGGCATTGACCGCCAGCCAGCGACCCTGGGGAACGTGCATATCGGCGGGAATGCGCGCCTCGCCGAAGTCGGGCGCCAATCACGCAGCGTGAGTTTTGACGCTTAGCTGTGTTATGTCACCGGCGGACCGTGCTCGCCGGCTCACCCGGCCTCCGGCTGCCATGGTGCCTGGTTGCCTCACCCGCTGCACGGGAATCCGGGCGTGAGAATCTGATCATGGCATCGCGCCTCGCCGGGCTGTCCGGGCGGCTCATGGCCGGGCCGTGGTGCCTGGCTACCCCATCGCCCGGATCTGGTCCGCCCTGATAGCCAGGATGACCCGTACCTGGTCGCGGCCTCCGTACCATGGGTACGGAGCGCCCAGGTAGCGCTGAGCGAGGGCCTCGATGTGGTCCGCGCCGCCCTCGGCGGCGATGTTGACGACCCGGCCGCGGATCGCGTAGTAGCGGGACGGCCTGGACACGTCGCAGACATTCACGGCCACCCGCGGGTCACGCTCGATGTTCTTGACCTTCTGGTGGCCCTGGACAGTGTTGATCACGACGTGCTCGCCGTCGGTGTCGACCCAGGTCTGGGTCAGCTGGGGTGAACCGTCGGGCATCAAGGTGGCCAGGAAGCAGGGGCTGGGCTGGCGCAGCAGGGCGATCAGGCCCTCGGGCAAGTTCACGCTTGAGCAGCTCCCTCCGTCCGCTGACAATGACCAAACCACATAGCAAGCTACTCTCAGCCCGGCGGTCCCGTTGCGCCGAAGTGGCTCCGACGCCGGGCCAGGCCAACGACTCCCCGGGAACCCCCAGCTCGGCTCGGAAGCGCCGCATTGAACTCCCGCGCAGTGCCATACGGGCCAGCCCCGGGCGGCTGCCCAGCCGGCACCCGGTCCAGGCAGCAACCGCCGCCCTGGCGTTGATAATCGCGAACGTGACACGCCAAGAGCCTTCGACGTTGGCTGGACAGCGCCGAGCGCCGGATACGAGCGTCGGGAACTTGTGTCGGCCATGGGTAGAACGGCGTTCAGATTAGTTTGTTATGGCGTCGGCTCCAGCGTTGACACGGGCACCGTGGGTCCGGGGCTCCGGGCGCAGTACGCGAGGCTGGCAAGCGCCGTGCGGGCTGACTACGGCAGGAGCACGCCGGACCGACGACCAGGGTACTGGCCAGGCACATCACGGGCGCGACACGCGCCCAGAGGTGCAATCATGTTCCCGGTGCCAGGAGGCAGATAGCCAGTGATGCTCGCGGGGCAATCATGGGAAGGCTTATCTTCCCGGCCAGCCGCCTCGCCGGGGCCGCGGCCGCAAGCAGCGGTTCCAGGCGTGTCTGTGCCGGGCGATGCCAGGAAGGTCGCATGCGCCTGGGCGGCAAATGTCTTGAAACCCAAACGAAAGGACTGGGAGCAGCCATGGCCAACGGATATTCGGAGCTTAGGAACGAACTGGTCAGTGCCGCCAACTGCGTCGGCGTTGGCTAGCAGTTAGGAGCGACACCGTGACCCATTCGTTGAACGAATCCATCCAGCCGCAGTTCCGCACCATCGACGGGTTGTCCATCCGCTTCGCCGAGAGCGAGGACCGCAGCGATCACGCCCTGCTGCTGAGCCCGTGGCCAGAGAGCCTGTTCGCCTTCGCGCCGACGTGGTCGCGGCTGGCCGGGCACACGCACCTGGTGGCGATCGACTTGCCGGGGTTCGGTCATTCCGAGCGCCGCGATGCGCTGATGTCCCCGCGGGCGATGGGCGAGTTCCTCATTCGCGTCGCCGACACCTTCGGGCTCGACAACCCGCATGTCGTCGGCCCCGACGTGGGCACCGGGGCCGCGCTGTTCGCCGCGGCCTTGTCTCCAGGCCGGCTGCGCAGCCTGGTTGTCGGGAGCGGGGGCGCGGCGGTTCCGATCCAGCTGGGCGGGGCGCTGAAGGACTGGGTCGAAACCCCCGATCTCGACAGCTACCGCCATGCCGACCCGCGGAAGATCGTCGCCGCCGCACTGGCGACCATCGAGCGGTACGTGATCCCCGACTCCATCGCCGAGGATTACCTCTCGGCCTACGAGGGCGACCGGTTCGTCGAGTCGATGCGCTACGCGCGCACCTACTCGACCCAGCTTCCGGTCCTGCGCGATCTGCTGCCGGAGATAGAGACCCCGGTGCAGAACATCGCCGGCGGCCGGGACAGGGCCGTGCCACCAGTCAACTCCGAGTTTCTCCATAAGCGGCTGCCCCACAGCAAGCTCGACATCATCGACGCGGGGCACTTCACCTGGGAGGACGGCGCGGACGAGTACGCGGCGCTCGTCACGAGCTGGTGGGGCGGAGGCTACTCGACCGCCTGATCCCGCGGCAGCACGCTGGCCTATCCGGCGCTGCGGACCGATCCGACATCCGCGCCGCAGAACTCAACGAACGGCCGAAAGGGAAGGGGCGGTGAGATCTGACACCGGAGGCTGCGGCGGGAACGTCGCGGCCTAGAGGGTCCGATGATAGCGGCGCGGATCGGCCGTTCTGTATCCGATCAAGCAGTAGAGTCGGCAGCCGCTCAGCCGACCAGAACGGCGGTTCTATGGGCGGGCCCCTTACGAGAGGTAGCCACGCTTCGTGACCGCTAGCGCTTCTCCCACCCGGCTCGCGCAAGGTCGCCCGGGGGCAATCGACGCCGATGACGGTACCCGCGGGGTAAGGCGGCGGCCTGCGGAGTGCTACTGCGAGGGGACGCCGAGCACTTCGGGATGGGCCCGGCGGTAGTGCTCGGTCAGGACCTCACTGAGGCGGCCGGGCCGGTACGCCACGGTGCGGTGGCAGATCTCGCAACGGGTGACCGGCAGCTGGGTAACGGTCACAGGAAAGCGGCGCGAAGGTGACTTGCTCATTTGCCTCTATGATGCCAGCCCAGCCGGAGTGATCTTGTCTGAGCTTGTGCCGCACGCGCTCCACCCGGCGTAGTGCACCTGGGCGGCGCTCAGCGACAGATGCCAGGGACCGCAGCCTGCCGGCGGCGCAGGCCTGGCCCGCTACGCTTCGCTTGTGAACCCTGGCAGCGTCCTCGGCACGTCGCAGGCATGGACCCGCAGGCTGCTACGCTGCGGTGTGGCCGCAGGCCCGGTTTTTGTTGCGGTGTTCCTGCTCGAGGGCACTGTCCGGGAGGGTTACCGGCCGCTGCGCCACCCGGTCAGTTCTCTGGCGCTCGGACCGCGCGGCTGGATCCAGGCCGGAAACTTTGCGGTGGCAGGGACGTTGGTCCTGGCCGGAGCCGTAGGCTGGGCGCGCGCTGGTGATCCTGCGGCCGGCCGGGCAGCACCGGCCTTGATCGGCGCCGCGGGGGCGGGGCTGACCGGCGCGGCGGTCTTCACCACGGACCCGGTCAGCGGCTACCCGCCAGGAACGCCCGATGCGCTCACCCACCCCACCGGTACCGGCATGGCGCACAATCTGGCGGCAGTCCCGGTGTTCGCCGGCCTGCCCGCCGCCGCACTCGCCTGTGGCTGGCGGTCCTGGCGGGCCGGCCAGCACCGCTTCGGGCTTTACAGCGCCGGCACCGCCGTGACCATGCTCACGACCATGGCCCTGGCCGGTGCGGGCTTCGGTCAGTCGCCGCGGCTGGTCAACCTCGCCGGGCTGTTGCAGCGCGCCAGTATCATCTCCGGCTTCACCTGGCTTACCGTCTTGTCCGCCCAAGCGCTCGGGCGAACGACCGCCGCCGCAGCGCCAGGCCAACAGGAATAACCGGTCCAGCGTTTCCGCCGGCGGTCTGCAAGGGCCGGCAATAGCGCGTTCAC
>JASHPR010000535.1 GCA_030038015.1 Streptosporangiaceae bacterium | reverse complement strand
GAGCTGGTCCGCGCCCTGATGCGCGAGCTGGGCCTGGTGGCCTGCCAGCCGCGGCCGTGGCGGCCGTCCACCACCAGGCAAGGCCAGGCCGGGCCGATCCCCGACCTGGTGAACCGTGACTTTTCCGCCGCGGCGCCCGGCGCCAAGATGGTCGGCGACATTACCTATATCCCGACGTGGCAGGGCTGGGAATATCTATCAGTTACGTGGAATCACCGTGCGTGTCGTCACCTGGACCCGGGCGTGAGCGGGGTAACGTCGCCGCAAGCCAGTGGGGACGGGGGTCTTGCGGGGGATGGCTGCAGCATCGGTGCGCGAGAAGTGGCCTGTCCTGGGACGGCACGAGCGGGCGGCCGAGTGGCTGAGCATCTGGGCTGATCTGGGCAGGGCATCACGGACGATCGATGCCTATGCCCGTGGCCTGGCCGAGTACCTGGAAGCGTGCGAGCACAACGGGATCGACCCGGTGGCTGCGACTCGGGCTCAGGTCGCTGAGTTCGTGCGGGAATTACGGACCCGTCCGAGCCGCCGGGGCGGGAATGTGGTGGCGCTCGGCTCGGGAGCCGGGCTGGCGAACGCCACGCTGCAGCAGCGGCTGGTGCCGGTGCGATTGTTCTACGACTTCCTGGTGGAAGAAGGGGTCCGCGAGTCCAACCCCGTCGGCCGGGGTCGTTACACGCCCGGGCGGCGGTTCGGCTCGGCAGGCGGCCGCGGCCTGGTGCCACGGATGGTCAGGCTGCCGTGGATCCCGTCGGAGGCCGAATGGATGCAGGTTCTGGAGGTCTTTGGCCGCGAGCCGGTCCGCAACCGGGTGATGCTCGCGCTGGCTTATGACGCGGCACTGCGCCGGGAGGAACTGTGCTCGCTGCGCACCGATGATCTCGACCCCGGTCATCGGATGCTGCGGGTTCGGGCGGAGACGACCAAGACCCGCCGTGAACGGGTGGTGCCGTACTCGGCGCCGACCGGGGCGCTGCTGTCGCAGTATCTGCGGCACCGGTCGGTGATCAGCCGGTCCAGGGGCCCGCTGTTCTTGTCGGAATCACGGCGCAACCACGCTGAGCCGCTGACCTTGTGGTCCTGGTCGAAGGTGGTCCGCCGGGTGGCGCTGGAGGCCGGCGTGCCGCGGTTCTCCACGCACACCACCCGGCACCTGTGCCTGACGGACCTGGCCAGGATGGGCTGGGAGGTGCACGCGATTGCGACCTTCGCCGGGCACCGCAGCACCGACTCGACCCTGCAGTACATTCACCTGTCCGGGCGGGATCTAGCCGCGAAACTGAACTCCTCGATGGCCCATATTCACGCCTGGCGGGTGGAAATGCTCGCCGACCCGACCGGCTCAGGCGGGCCGGCATGAACGCAGTGCCGGCCGAGGCGTCGGCCAGGCTGCACGACGACCGCCCGGGCCGGGGCTTCCAGGTTCGGCCCGGCTGGGACCGCCGGCCCGGGCTGCTGGACAGCGAGACTGCTGCGATCACCGCCATCGGACCCGTCGGGTTGCGGCGCAGCCGTGCCAAAGGCATTCCCAGGCGGACCGCCCGGCACTGGAAGGCGATAGCCCGCCTGGTCGAACCGCTGGACGCGGCACGGGACGCGCTGCATCACGATGATGACCCGGACTTCCGGCGGGCCGGCGCGCACGCCGCGGCGATCGTCTTGCAGCAGTGCGCTGACACCGGCCGCTCCTACTGGGCGTGGACGTCGTGGGACTGGGCCAGGCTGTGCGGGTCAGGCGCCGAGGAGTTCCTCGCTGCCAGGACGCTGCCCACTGAGCGGACGGTGCGACCATTCGTGGTCGCGATGGCATACCTGGCCGGCGGGTTCACCGGCTTCCACTACCTGGGCAACTTCAACCGGCTGCACCTGGCCTGCCTGGTCTTCGGCGAGGAACAGGTCGAAGCATCGATAGCGCAGGCCGCCGGGATCCTGGACCAGTGGGGCTACCAGAATCCGCTGCGCGTTCGGCACCGGCTGCGCGGCATCTTCAGCCAGGCCCTGCTGGTCAACCACAGCCCGCGCCTGCAGGACCTGACCAGCGAGGCGTTCGAGGCGCTGCGTGCCCATCCGGCCAACACCGGGCGCTACCGCGAGATGATCTACGCACTGCAGCGGGCGTGCGCGTCGCTGGGTTACTGCGACCCGCCGGTGCGCACCGGCCGGAACAACGCACCGGGCATCGACGGCACCAGCCCGCAGTGGGCCACCTGGGTCGAGCGCTGGCATGCGACCTCGCCGCTGTCACCCAGGGTCCGGGCAACCGTGCGCACCATCATGGCCAAGGCCGGCCGGTGGCTGGAAGCTGCGCACCCCGAGATCACTGAGCCGGGGCTGTGGACCAGGCAGACTTGCGCCTCCTGGGTCGCGACGGTCGACCACATGTGCGTGGGCGACTACGTCCAGCGGCACGACCACATCCAGGCCCGGGCCGGCAAGCCGATCCTGCCGCGCAGCAAGGCCCACATCCTCGGGGCGACTCGCACGTTCTTCCGCGACCTTCAGGAATGGGAATGGATCCCGCGCCGGTTCGACCCCGCGCGGGCACTGGCGGTGCCCCGCACCGTGAATGCGCTGATCGGCGCTGATCCGCGGGTCATCGCCGATGACGTGTGGGCCAAGCTGCTGTGGGCCGGGCTCAACCTGGAGCCGGGCGATCTGCCTGGCAACTCCGCCGGCACCTACTACCCGATGGAACTGATCCGCGCGATCACGCTGACCTGGCTGTTCGCCGGCCTGCGCAGCGACGAGATTCACCGGCTGCGGGTCGGCTGCATCCGCTGGCAGCACGACGGGCAGCCCATCGCCGGCGACTCCGCCGACGTGCTCGCTGACGACGCGGTCTGCCTGCTGGACGTTCCGGTGCACAAGACCGGCACCGCCTTCACCAAACCGGTCGACCCGATGGTCGGCCAGGCCATCGACGCCTGGCAGACACTGCGCCCGGCCCAGCCCGCCCGGATCGACCGCAAGACCGGCCGGGCCGTCGACATGCTGTTCTCGGTCCGGGCTCAGCCGGTCGCCAGGGACTACATCAACCACACGATCATCCCGGCGCTGTGCACCAAGGCCGGCGTCCCAGCGGCGGACGTCCGCGGCAACATCACTAGCCACCGCGCCCGATCAACTATCGCAAGCCAGCTCTACAACGCCAAGGAACCGATGACGCTGTTCGAGCTGCAGGCCTGGCTCGGCCACAAGGACCCGGCCACCACCCAGAACTATGCGAAGATCACGCCCAACACCCTGACCAGGGCATACACCCAGGCCGGCTACTTCGCCCGCAACATCCGCACGATCGAGGTCCTGCTCGACCGCGACGCCGTCACCACCGGAGCCGCCGCCGACGGCCAGCCCTGGCAGCACTACGACCTCGGCCACGGGTACTGCTCCTACACCTTCTTCGAGCAGTGCCCGCACCGGATGGCCTGCGCCCGCTGCGACTTCTACGCCCCCAAGGACTCCAGCCAGGCCCAGCTGCTCGAGGCCCGCGGAAACCTGCAGCGGATGCTAGCCACCATCCCGCTCACCGACGACGAGCGCGCCGCCGTCGAGGACGGGGAGACCGCCCTCGACGCGCTCCTCGCCCGGCTCACCGACATCCCGACCCCGGCAGGCGCCACACCGCACGAGATCGGCTCCCGGCCGGCCGTGACCCTTCTCCCGATCATCGACGTCCGTCAAGGCAAAACCGGATAACCACGGCAATTCAGATTCCACAGAATCGCGACGGTCATTGACTGCGCGACCCGCAAGGTGATCGGCTGGGCGATGGGCGACAATTACCGGACACCGCTTATCACCGAGGCGATCGAGATGGCAGCCCGTAATGTCGCGCTCCCCGCCGGCGCCATCTTCCACTCCGACCGCGGCAGCAACTATACTTCTGCCGAGTTCGCCGCCGTCCTTAGCCGGCTGGGT
>JASHPR010000534.1 GCA_030038015.1 Streptosporangiaceae bacterium | reverse complement strand
TCCTCAGCCATAGATCGCCTTCTGGCCCACCTGCATGGCCAGCAACAGCATGACCACCAGCACGCGCATGAGCTCTGGATAGTCATCGGTGACGAACTCCACGGAACGCGACCCGGTCAGCCCGACGCCCGGAATCATCGCGCAGGTGGCGGCGATCGTGGTCGAGTTCCACTCGATTCCGAGCCGGTACGGCGGGGCGAGCCGGTACGGGGTTGCCAGCTCACGACTGGCGACGGCTCTGGCCGTCGCCTCCCTGATCCGGGCCTGGGCAACCTCCGGGTGCAGGCAGTCGGCGCTGAACTTGTCGATCCCGTCCTTGACGGCCACGGTCTGCACGCCGCCGAGAAACCGCTGCGCCTCCGCGCACACCGCGGCGTCGCCCGCGACGACCACGACCGGCACCCCGAAATGCCCGGCGAAGGCGGCATTGAGCCGCGTCTCCCCCGTAGGCTCGCCGTTCAGGTAGATGTTCTGGATCTCCTTGCCGAGCATCGTGTGGTTGAGCACCCCGCCCTCGGTGCCCGCACAGGCGTGGTATCCCACGAAGATGGCGCCGTCATAGGACGCATCGAGGCCCTGCACCATGCACAGGGACTTGTGGAAGCCCTTGATCGTGCGCGCGCGCGGATCGAGCCGCTCCAGCAGCAGGTTGCGCATGATCCAGTGCGAGTCATTCACGAGCACCTCGTCGGCGCCGCCGTCGTAAGCGCCGAGGATGGCGGCGTTCGCGTCGCCGGTCATGAACACCCGGCCGCGCTGATAGTCCGCGCCATCTGGCAGCACATCCTCGGGGTCGGTGATTCCCGATACGCCTTCCATGTCGACCGAGATGAATATCTTCATGCGCGCCTCCTGATCGGCCATTGACCGGCACAAATCGTAGGTGTAGCTTACGCGCTATTAGCCCCACTTTCGACGTGAGTGTCAGGAGCTGCTGTGACAAGTGCAGAACAGGTCATGGTCGGCGAGTCCCAGAGCCAGCAAACTCTGGAGAGCCTGGGGTACCGGCAGCAGCTGAAGAGGACGGTCAACTCCCTCGGGCACATCGCCCTGATCCTCTCCGACATCACCCCGACGGCATCGCTGCTCGTGGTAGGGACTGCGGTGATCGCAGTCGCAGGCACAGGCTCGGTGTGGTCCTACCTCATCGGGTGCTTCATCGCCATCAACGTGGCGTTCTGCATGGGCGAGCTCGGCTCGATGTTCCCGGTCGCGGGCGGCCTGTTCTCGATCGTCACGCGGGTGCTCGGCAAAGCCACCGGGTTCGTGGCCATGGTCGACTACATCGGCCAGGCCATCTTCCTGCCCGCCAGCGTCGCCATCGGCATCGGCACCTATGTGCACGCGCTCGACCCGAGCATCTCGACCAGGCTCATCTCGGGCTTCGGGATGATAGCGGTCACGCTGGTGGCGCTGCTGCAGATCAAGGTCAACGCCTGGTTCACCGGGATCTGCCTCGCGATCGAGCTGATCGTCGTAGGAGCGCTCGGCGTGGCCGGATTCACGCATCTGCACCAGCCGCTGTCGGTCCTCACCCATCCCGTCGGGCCGGCCGGCACCAGCGGAGTGTCGGCCATCGGCGTGGCCGCGATCGTGACGGCCCTGGCTACCGCCTTGTTCTCGGTGAACGGATACGACAGCGGGATCAACTTCGCCGAGGAGGTCCTGGGCTCGCGGGCCCAAGTCGGGCGGGCCGTGGTGACGGCCGCAGCCCTCGGGATCATCTTCGAGCTTGTCCCGTTCATCGGGATCGTCTTCGGCGCTCACAACCTGCCGGCGTTCCTGCACTCGGCCACGCCGGTCACCTATGTGGGCGGCGAGGCATTCGGCAGTACCTTCATCACCATCGTTACCTACGGCGCGCTGATTGCGATCTTCAACGCGTCCGTGGCCATCACGTTGCAGTTCTCCAGGATCGTCTGGGCCAGCGGGCGGGACTTTGCCTGGCCCGAGCCGGTCAGCTCATGGATCGCCAAGGTCGAGCACCGGCGCGGGGCACCGTGGGTCGCCACGCTGATCGTCGGGGCGCTGGCGACCGTCCTCTGCTTCCAGTCCACGCTGATAACGGTGGTCACCTTCACCGCCGTGCTGATCGTCGTCCTCTACGGGCTGATCGCGGTCTCCGCTCTGGTCAGCCGGGTCCGCCAGCGGCACCTGGACCGGCCCTCGCGGATGCCGCTGTGGCCGGTGCCGCCGGTCATCGCGCTGGCCGGCGTGGTCGTGGTGCTGACCAAACAGAAGGGCTCCGACCTCTGGCTTTGCGCCGGCATCTTCGCGGCGGCACTGCTGTACTACTTCCTGTTCGTCCGTCCCCGGCCCGGACGGTACTGGACGGTTTCCGGCGCGGTGCCCGACGCCGAGCCTGCGGCAACCAGCGGCGCGCCGGGCCGGTCCGCGTAGATGCAGCCTGGACGGTCGGCTGAATGCCGGGTCCGCGTAGCTGGCCTCATGGCAACTGCTGAGTTCGTGCACCGGCCGACTGTGTGGCCTGGCACGACAGCGCCGTGATGCGCAGCCGGCCGGGCGGCCGAGCTGCGATCGTGGGCGCGGGCATTGTCGGGCTCTGCGTCGCCTGGTTCCTGCAGGACGAGGGCTTCAGGGTCACCGTCTATGACCGCCGCGGCGTCGCCGCGGGGGCCTCAGCGGGCAACGCGGGCTGGATCAGCCCGGCGATGGTCGCGCCTTTGCCCGAGCCCTCCGTGCTCCGGTACGGGCTGGTGTCGCTGCTTCGCCCAGCCAGCCCACTGCGCATCGCGCCGGCTGCGCTGCCGGCGACCTGGCGATTCCTCACGGCCTTCGCGGCCCATTGCACGCGCCGGCAGTGGCTGGCCGGGGTGGCCGGCTACGCCGGGCTGAACTCACTTGCGCTGTCCTCTTATCAGGCCCTGGCCGAGGCCGGGGTAGCTGGCCGGATCGAGAATGCGGCGATGGTGGCGGCGTTCGACCGGCCACAGCAGGCCGGCCCGCTCCGCCACGAACTGCAGTCCGTGGCCGCCGCCGGCAGCCTGGACTGCACAGTCGATGAGCTCACCGCCGCCGACCTGCGCAAAGAGCAGCCGCTGCTCGGCTCGCGGGCCAGCTACGGCCTGCGGATACACGGCCAGAAGTTCCTCCAGCCGCTGGACTTCGTGCAGAGCCTGGCTGCCTCGGTTCGCAGCCGGGGCGGGGAGATAGTCACTGGCGAGCGGGTCAGCGCGCTCAACAGCAGGACCGGCGTGGTGCGGCTCGATGTCAGCGGCCGCGGCGAGAACTTCGACGTCTGCGTGCTGGCGAACGGCGCGTGGATCAGCGAACTGGCCCGGTCAGCCGGAGTCCGGGTGCCGGTACTGGCTGGCCGGGGCTATTCGTTTACGGTCAAGACGCCGGAACCCTTGCCGCGCCCGCTATACCTCCCGGCAGCGCGGGTGGCGTGCACACCGGTACCGGGCGGGATGCGGGTTGCCGGCACCATGGAGTTCAGGCCTGCTGACGATCCGCTGGATCAGCGCCGGATCCGCGCCATCGTCCGGTCCGCGCAACCATACCTGCCCGGCGTCGACTGGTCGGCGCCGGCCGACGCATGGGTCGGCCCCCGGCCGGTGACCGCCGACGGCCTGCCGATTATCGGCGGCACCCGGGCTGACGGCCTGTTCGTGGCCGGCGGTCACGGGATGTGGGGGATGACGCTCGGGCCGGCAACCGGTCGCCTGCTGGCCCGCTGCATCGTCACCGGCCGCCCTGACGCGGCGCTGGCGCCGTTCGACCCCCTCCGCTGACGGCTGGCTCCCCGGCCGGGCGCCGCCACCTGCCCGGCGCCGCCGCCTGCCGAGTGCCACTACCCTGCCGGCGCGCCTGGAGGAAGCCCTGGGCCGGTCTCCAAGAGCGACTGACCTCGCCGACTACGCGTCATAGGCCGGAGGCTGCTTGTCGCTGGGTGATCACTGCTGGAGACGCCCGTGGCGATCGAGGATCTCCAAGGCTCGCTCGACCGGCAGGGCGTGCAGCACGTGCCCATCACGGCCGGCGGTCGAACGGGCTGCAAACAGCGCATTCGTGACGGCCTCCTCGACCGCTTCGATCGCGGCAGTGAACAGCGGGTCGAACACGCTGGGCTGGTGCCAGAAGGCGCCGTCGAGGAGTGCCCGCAGTTCAAGCACCGAACCGGGGGCCTCGCGCGGCACGGTCTGGGCAGTTGAGAACCCGAGCATCAGCTCACCCGAGCCATTGGCGCCGACCGAGCCGCACCTGGTGAGCCCCATCCCCGCCCGGTAGGCAAGGCGCCGCAACTGGTGCGGCAGCATCGGCGCGTTCGTTGCAACGACTGCAATACACGACCCCTCAGAATGCTGCTGCGGCATCAGATCTGTGATTTCCCGGCCCACCGGGACCCCCGCGATAAGCAGGTCCGGGCGGGCCCCGAAGTTCGTCGACACCAGTGCGCCGACGACGAACCCTCCCGCCTGCTCAGGCAGGACCCGCGACGCCGTGCCGATCCCGCCCTTGAAGTCGAAACACTGCAGGCCCGTGGCGGCCCCGACGCAGCCCTCCTCGACCGGGCCAGCCCGGGCTGTCTCCAGGGCGGCGACCACATCCTCGCCGGAAAGCGGGAACGAGCGGGCGTCGTTCAGGAACGAATCATCGCATTCGGTGACCACGGGCATGAACACGTCCTCGACACCCTGCGAGCGGTCGCGGCGGGCGATCCACTTCGCCGTGGCGTCGTAGGCGAGCCCGATGGAAAGGCTCGAGGTCAGGACCACCGGGGTGTGGAGCAAGCCCCACTCGTTCACCTGGTTGACCCCGATCAGTTCCCCGTACCCGTTCAGGATGGACGTTCCGGCGTACACGCGGTCGCGCCACGGCTCTCCGCCGTGGGGCCAGATCGCGGTGACGCCCGTCCGGACGGCCTTGGACCCATCCACCCCAGGGGTGTCATCCCGGACAACGGTGGCATGCCCGACCAGGACCCCTGGCACGTCCGTGATCGCGTTGAACTTCCCGGGCGAGAAGCGGCCAATCACGACGCCGTGATCCCTAACCCGCTTGACCTCCACCCCAGGCCTCCGTCACCTCGTCTGGCCCTGCCGTGCCGATGCTACGCCGGCGCGCGGTGACGCGGCCAGCAGCGCCCGAAGGGATGCCACAGCTGTGGCCTGGCGCTACACCCGAGATCTCCCGTGCCTCGGCTTAGCGGGGCCAAGTCGGCCCACAGCTCCCGTCTCGCTTGCCTCGAGCCTCGCGGACGTCATAGCGAGGGCTTATGATCATCAGGAAACACCCGCCCGAGTTTCTCCTCCGCTTCCCGCAGGTCCCCCCGGCGCGCTTGCCTCAGCGAATTCCCTTTGGCGCGACCGCCATCCCGGCGACCGGCCTGTCGCCCGGCAAATCGGCGACACCATCGCAGATACGGTCGCCCGCATCGTCGGAAGAAGATGACGCCGCAGGCGCGGACGCAGCAAGTGCGGCTGCGCCTCCTGCCACGACTGGAACGAGCCGTCCCGCGACCTGCGCCCCGTCTACACCGCCGTCGCCGCGCTAGTGGGCGCCGCAGCATTAGAACGAAAGATCTGCGCGCTCCAGCGTGATTGACGCGCCATCGCCGCGCCAGGGTGACGGCCGCTTATCTTCCCGCGGCCTCTGAGCGCGCCTCTGCGGCGCTGGGCATGCCTGGCTAAACCTCGGCCGGGTCGCCAAGAACGCCTCAGCGCGCCGTCGCCTCGCTCCGACGAGGCCGCCGCGGAGACCTGGCAGGTCGCTGCAGATATTCCGGCCGATGCCGTATTCGATGCCTACCGGCAGGAGATCGAACTCGCCAACGCCGTCGTCGCCGCCACGTCGCTGGATACGCCGCCGGCCATCTGGCCCGTCGAGATCTGGCCCAACTGGAGGCTCCCGGACTTCCGGGCGGTCATGCTTCACGTGATCACCGAGACGGCCTGTCATGCCGGCCACCTCGACGCGGTGCGTGAACTCATCGACGGCCGCCAATGGCTCGCATAAGTGCGGGTCCGCGGCCGGTGGCTGGTCCATCCCTGCTGCGCTCGTCCTTTCGCCGCCGCGAGCCTCGGTCACCTGCCGCGGCTGACTGGCCAGCCGGCCACAGGCCATCCGGTCACAGGCCATCCGGTCACCCAGACCCGGCAGTTGCGCATGGCCGCCGCCAGGAGCGCCGGTAGCGACTCCGCCTGTGTCGGCGCGCAGATCGGCCCGATCTGGCGCGGCCCGAGCGGTAACGATCATAAACCGAGTGGGAAGCATTGGGCGGATCTCGCACGCGGTGCGAGTGCCTATCAGTCACTGTCTGTAACCCAACGTCGGCCTCCGGCTGACCTACCCGGCCGACCGGAATCAGCCCCACCCAAGACCATGGCGGACTCTGGGCTTACCTTGGCTGCACCCGAGCTACGACCTGACCCGCCTATCCCGCAACGGCCTCATCACCCGCACTCCTGGCCCCCAACACCTGCCGGCTCGCTGGCGACGGGCAGCCGTTCGGCGTCTTTTACACCAAGGTGCACGACCACCTCCTCCACCCGCTCATGGACCGCCAGCACATCACCACGGCCGGCTTGGCGTTCGCCGCGCCCTGCGCGTCGTCGACCGGCACACCGATTACTTCACAGCCGCGGCCACCATCCGGCGCGCGGCCTGAACCCCCTCCCGCGACCACCCGCGCTCAGGCCGAAAACTCAGGACGAACGTCAAAATCGTCTAGCGCCCGTCCGGGGGCGCTACAGGCCCCAAGGGCCTCGAAAGTGAAGGGACTTTGGCCCCTAGAGCGGGTTCTGGGCGCATTCCTAGATTCGACCCATTGCCACCGGCCGGGATGGTCCCGGCTTCGGGGCTATGTCGGATGGTGGTGGCTGCAATGGTCAGTAAGTCTCTGCGACGCCTTATGTCGCGTCAACTTCTATGGGCATCTGCCGGAGCGCTCGTCGTCGTCGTCGGTGGCGCTGGCGGCGGGGTGGTCTGGGCGACGACTTCCTCAACTACGCCGTCCGGTCCAGCCAATGGCCCAGTCGGGATCCTCAGCGCGGTCGGGTTCGAGCAGGCCCCGATCCTGGCCGCAATGCAAAACCCGAAGGCCGACGTCATTGACGGCTACACCTTTTACACCGGCACGATCGGCGGCAAGCCGGTCGTCGACGCTTTCTCCGGCGAGATCGACGAGTCGGCCGAGCTGGCAGCCACGCTGCTGATCCAGAACTTCCACCCAAAGGCGATGCTGTTCTCGGGTACGGCCGGAGCCAACGCCGAGGACATCAACGTAGGCGACGTGGTTCTCAGTGCCTTCGTTGCGGACAAATCCAACATCCACTACCAGATGCCCGAGGCACAGAATGGTGACCAGGACGGTCCCGGCTACCAGATTCCGTACGAGGGTGTCGAGGTCCGCACTCCCGGTGCCGATCTGCAGGGGGCCGACATCAACGGCTACGACACCCCGCCGCCCACCCCGGCCGACGCCAGCACCTATGGATACGGGTCCGGTACCGACCCAGATTGGGCCTTCGTCAGCTACTTCGCCGGCACGCAGGAGCTGCTCCGCCTGGGCCAGGCGACAGGGCCGATCGGCACCGACACACAGGCCGACGCCACCGGCGACTCCTACTACACAGGAACCGTCACCAACAAGATTGTCGCCGGCGTAATCGGGCAGGCGCCGGTGTGGACCGAACCGCTCAGCTGGATCGAGGCCCAGAACGCCCTCTACGAGACTGACGCCGAGGAGAACGAGGGGACGGGCTTTGCCTTCGCATCAGCGGCCCAGGGGATCCCGTGGTTGATCATCAGGGGGATATCAGACACCCCGTGGTGGCCGAATGCCTTCGACGGTGTGCTGGCCTCAGACCACGCGGCCGAGGTGGCGATCCACATCGTCGAGAACCTCCCCAGTGGAGCCGTGAGCGAGGCTCCCGCCACGTTCAGCGACCTATCGCCTGCGTCCAACGCCGCACAGGCCGGCTACATCGTCGCCAGCCAGGCCGACTACACCGTCAGCCCGGTGGGTGCGGTTACCTACACCAACCAGCAAGGGGTCACGCAGACGATCCCGAACTTCGAGGACAGCCGGCTGGGCGCCGAGTACCACTACCCGTCGACGCCTCCCAGCGGCTGAGGGTCGTCGGCCAGCTAATCCCCGGGCCGCCGGCCACGCACAGCTTTCCGCACCTGGCCAGCCCGAACCCGAGTCCACTGCCGCTGACACCGCCGTTCGCGCTGCCGCCGGCGTCAGCCGAGTACGCGCCATCATGATCCTGTTCGCAGGTCAAGACCGGGAGCCTGTCACCACCAGCGGCACCATCGCCGCGGTCAATCTATCCGCGCGGATCGACAGCCTGGCGGGGTCGCCGCGCGCGGCGGAACTTATCGACCTGCTCACCCTGCGCGGCCACGTCCTTGGCCGCATCGCCGACTACGAGCGAGCCGCGGAGCTGGCCGAGCAGCTGGTACGCGACGCGACGGACGACGGCAAGGCCTTGCTGGCCAGGGCGAGGACCAGAGCGACCTTCCACCGTTTCGCCGACGCGCTCGCCGACCTCGACGCCGCGCAGCAGCGCGGTAGGGCCGTGCCACGCTGGAGGCGGAGCGGGCGGCGTTCCTGCAGGCGGTCGGATGCCATGCGCAAGCCATGGAACTGCATCGCAATGCCGCGCAGCGACGGCCCGGTTTCGCCACGCTGGGAGCGCTGGCCGCCATGCACGCTCAGCTCGGGCAAGTGGCCGAGGCAGAGCGCCTGTTCGCCGAGGCGCAGCGCCGGTACTGGGGTACCTCGCCGTTTCTGCCCGCCTCGCTCGACTTCCGGCGCGGCCTCATGTGGCACGGCGAGGGCGACCTGCCGGCGGCCCGTGCCTGGTTCGAGACCAGCCTCCGCCGGGTGCCGGCGTACGCTCCCGCGCTGGGCCGCTTCGCGGATATTGACACGGCCCTGGGGGGCCTACGAGGCGGCCATCCGCCGCCTCCGCTCGCTGGCGTCCACCAGCGACGACCCTGGGTACGCGGCCCGCCTCGCCCGCGCCCTCGGCGCCGCCGGTCATCGCCGCGAAGCCGAGCAATGGCGCCTGAGCGCGGCGGCACGCTACGACGAGCTGGCGCTACGTCACCCGGAGGCCTTCGCCGCACCACGCAGCCGACTTCCGGCAGCATGCCGGCGGCGTCCAACCAGCCTCGGGGACCTGCTCACCGGCTGCGGTGCCGGCCTGGCCGGCCTTACAGACCGCGTGGCGGCGATCGGCCGCCGGACCTTCCTCGGCAGTTAGCGTGCCCGCAGGATACGGCGGATGCTGGCAGCCAACAGTTCCGCCTTCGGCACGAACCCGGTGGCTGAGCTGTCGGCGATCAGGTCGGGGTAATCCTCCCCGGCGCCGCTGGAGATCACGATCAGTGCCGCGGCCTGCCCGGCGGCGGCATGCCGGCGGCGCGGCGGGCGTTGTGTTCCTGGCGGGCGGTCCAGGCGGTGAACATCCGCTAGTTGCGGACGGCTAGCAGGCAGGCGAGCCAGAG
The DNA here is from genome assembly GCA_030038015.1 of Streptosporangiaceae bacterium. Classification (GTDB taxonomy): domain Bacteria; phylum Actinomycetota; class Actinomycetes; order Streptosporangiales; family Streptosporangiaceae; genus JASHPR01. The sequence continues at coordinate 6,212 of JASHPR010000534.1, read as the reverse complement.
CATCAGCGGGGCCAGGCCCATCAGGCGGCACCGCCGCGGGCGATGTTGTTGCTGGCGGGTCCTTGGCGGTGGAAGAGGTCCGCTCGGCGCCGGTGCGCAGGGCGCAGGACCGCCGGTGCGCGGCTGAGGACTCGTGTTTCTGGCGGGTCTTCGCGGCCACGTCCTGAGGGACGGTGATGGCCTGCATGCGGTGGCTCTCATCGCATCTTCGAATCAGCGCAAGTGGCCCAGTAAGAGGCAGGTCAGCATGTGCTCGACATCGGCCTCACTTCGGCTGACGCGAGCCCGCATGCGGCGCTGACCCGCGAGCCTACGGGCCTGCCCGGTGTCGCCGACAAAGATCTCGATCTTTCGGCCGCTTGCCGCCTGCGTCGCTGTGCGCGGTGGGAATCCAGGGCAGCGGCTGCTTACTGGTGCCTGACGGGAATGCGCCACTCGAGCTGGGTACCGCCGCTGTCGCGTTCCGCGACCGAAAACGTCCCGCCCAGGTCTTCGGCCCGCTGGCGCATGTCCTGCAGCCCGCTGCCCTCGGTGACCTGGCCAATGCCGCCGCCGTTGTCATGGACCAGGAGCACGAGTTCCTCGCCCGCGGACAGGCTCAGCCCGGCCGCCGAGGCGTGAGCATGCCGGGCGATGTTCGACAGCGCCTCGCCGACCACTGCCAGCAGGTGCTCGGTGATCTCCTCCGATGCCACCTCTTCAACCGGGCCGCTGAACGTCACGCTCGGCGTGAAGGCGAGCACATCGGCCGAGCGTGCCGCCACCTTGAGGATCCGGACGCCGACGCCGGGCGTGTTGTGGGCAGGCGCCGGCCTGTGCAGCGTGAAGATCGCCTCCCGGATCTCGGCGATCGCGTCGTCGAGCTCGCCGATGACAGCCTCGATCCCTGCCCTTACGTCAGGCGCCCCGATCCTAGCCGCCAGGCCCTGCAGGGCCAGGCTCGCGGCGGACACCCGTTGCACGACCTGCTCGCGCAGGTCACGGGCAATCCGGTCCCGGTCGGCCAGGACTTCACGCTCGGCCCGGGCGGCCGCCAGCTCGGCTTCGGCTTTCAGCCTGCCGGTGATGTCCCTCGAGACTGAGGAGTAGCCGACCAGCGCCCCGCCGGGATCCAGCATCGCCGACAGGGTGACGGCCACGTCGACCAGGCTGCCGTCCTTACGCCAGCGCCGGGTCTCATACGTCCGGGGCTGTCCGTTGCGGACCTGTTGCAGGATCAGGTCGAATTCTTCTTGCAGCTCGCCGGGGATCAGGACGGTCTTCCTGCCGACCATCTCTGCCATGCTGTAGCCGAACAGCCGCTCGGCGCCGTGGTTCCAGGTAGTAATGACCAGGTCCGTGGTCATCGAGACCATGGCATCGTCAGATGAGCGCACGATCGCTGCCAGCTGCGCCTCGGCCTGCCCCGCGGCCTCCAGCTCGCCGCGGGAAGCGCCGAGCCCGCCGCTGGCCTCCTCCAGTTCGCGGTGCAGGGCCGCGCTTTCCTCCGGGCTTGCCTGATGTCCTGTACTTGGCATCCTTAGCGCCTGGTCCCCCCGGGCTGCGGCCCGGTCCCAATCCAACGTCACAAAGCTGATCCGTCCTGGCATCCCCGCGGCGGTACATTCCCCGGGTGGCGCCTACGGTCACGGTACAAGGCGGCCGTGAGCAGGCAAAGCCCTCCACCAGCTGATCTGCGGCACCGCTCACTCAGCCAGCCGCAGGCACCAAACGCGAACCGTGTAACCCCGGTTACCCGGCCTGCCGGGCGGGTAACGGTCGTGCCCGGCCTTGGCTGCCGCGGTCCTCGCCCTCGACAAGGGCGAGAGCATCGAATTCGCGATAGGCGATCCGCTCCTCAGACCACAGGACCCAGATGCAGGACGCCGCGCGCAGACCCCGGATGGCGACAGAATATCTCTTATGTACGGCCACGACCGCGAGGAGGATGCCATCCAGAGCCGACCATATCGGGAGGGAGGATCGGAGAAGCTTCGACACGAGTCTTGCTTCGGTGGTTTTGCGGTTGTTTGGGCGTAGTGCCGGGGCCTGGGACCCGGCCTGACCCGCGATCTTGGCCGACGCCGTTGAGGTTGTCCTGTCGCCGGCTTGCCGGCCGGGTCCCAGTTCCTGGCACCTGATAAGAGCCTGTGTGTGCCACCCGGAGCGGCCCATCCCTGTCGTGTCCGTATCTCAGCAAATCCACGATCTGCCAATTTCCAGACGAGTGAGAAGAATGCCTTGACAGACATAGGAGTCGTCGATGTCCCTGCGGCGACGCCCTGGCGGGTGAAAATCGGGGGTGGTTGCCCGCCGACGCCGGTGATGCTTGGCGCCGCTGAGCCCGCATAGGAGTCTGGCCGCTGGGAGCCTCCGCCGGGGGCCCTGCATTGTTGCCTCGAGCACGCGATTCCGCCTCTGCTACCCCCCTGGTTCCCGCGGGCAGCCGCCCTGTCACCCGCCCACGGAAAGGAGCATGGTCATGGAGGAACTCACCGAGGAGCCGGCCGAGCTGGTAGAGCGGGTCGCCGCGCTGGATATCGCGAAGGCGAGCCTGGTGTGCTGCGTGCGGGTGCCGCACGAGTCCCGGCCCGGAGCGCGCCGGCAGGAGGTCCGCACCTACGACACCGTCACGCCGGCGCTGCTGGAACTGCGGGACTGGCTGGTCTGCCAGGGCGTCACCCGGGTGGTCATGGAGGCCACCTCCGCGTACTGGAAGCCGCCGTTCTGCCTGCTCGAAGACGACATCGAGTGCTGGGTGGTCAACGCCCGCGACGTCAAGAACGTCCCCGGCCGGCCGAAGACCGACAAGCTGGACGCGGTCTGGCTGTGCAAGCTCGCCGAGCGCGGCATGCTGCGGCCCAGCTTCATCCCCGCCCGGCCGCAGCGGCAGCTGCGGGACCTGACCCGCTACCGCCGCACCCTGACCCAGGAGCGCACCCGGGAGAAGCAGCGCGCCGAGAAACTGCTCGAAGACGCGCAGGTGAAATTGTCCAGCGTGATCTCCGACATCTTCGGCGTCTCGGGCCGGGACATGCTGGCCGCCCTGATCGCCGGGCAGCGCGACCCGCACGCGCTGGCCGACCTGGCCCGCAAGAGGATGCGCGCCAAGACCGGCGTCCTGCGCCAGGCGCTGACCGGGCACTTCACCGAGCATCACGCGTTCCTGCTGGCCATGATGCTCGACCGCGTCGACGCGCTCACCGCGCAGATCGATACGCTCACCACCCGGATCGGCAAGGCCATCGCCCCGCACGCCGCCCAGGTGGCCCAGCTCGATGAGATCCCCGGCATCGGCATCACCACCGCGCAGGAGATCCTCGCCGAGATAGGCACCGACATGTCCCGCTTCCCCACCCCCGGCCACCTGGTGTCCTGGGCCAAGTTCGCGCCCAAGGCCCGCCAGTCCGCCGGACGCAGCAAAGCCGCCGCCACCGGCAAGGGCAACCCCTGGCTCGGCGGCACCATCGGCGAGGCCGCCACCGGCGCCGCCCGGACCAGCACCTTCCTGGCCTCCCGCTACAAGCGGGTCGTCAAGCGCCGCGGCAAGAAACGCGCCCTGGTTGCCGTCGGCAACTCGATCCTCACCATCTGCTGGCACCTCCTGTCCGATCCCGGCGCCCACTTCACTGACCTGGGCCCGGACTGGCACGACCGGCTCGCGCCCCAGCGGCGCAAACGCCAGCTCATCGCCGAACTGGAGCGCCTGTCCGGCAAGAAAGTCACCCTCAACGACGCCGCCTGACACCCCAGACCCCGCCCGCACCCGCTAACCCCACCCGGCTCCGCTAACGCTCCGCCGGGTGCTGCCGCCTGCCCAGTGACCGACCGATTTTCGATTCAGCATCGGATCTTCGTGCAGGTCCTCGAGGCTGGCCGCGTACGCTCCGTGAGGAACCCTGGCCATCTTCGGCGCTTGACCCTTTGCCCGCCCGTAGGCCACCAGGCAAGCGTCGTTTCGGCAGCCGACCGGTCTCGCACCCGGCCTGGTGCGGTGGCAGAGCTGGCAGGGCGCCCGGTCAGGGCGGGGGTGCCGTGCGGGCCGGTCGCAGCCGGGGCCACCATCCGGGTACGGCCCGCCGGTAGGCCTCGTACTGCGCGCCGTAGCGGCGGGCCAGCGTCGGCTGTTCATACCCGTAGACGAACGCGATGAAGGCGGCACCCACCCCGGCGGCGTAGCCCACCAGGACCGGGCGGCCCAGCAGCACGGCCTGGCCGGTGATGACCGCCAGCACCGCCAGGTACATGGGATTGCGGACATGCCGGTACAGCCCGCGCACCACCAGCTGCTCGGTGGGCGCCGGCGGCGCCCGTGTGCCCCGGCCCTGGACCGCGAACTGCGCGAACGCGCCGAGCAGCGCCGCGGCGCCCGCACCTGTCGCCACCGCGCCGGTGACCCGCACCGGCACCGGATAGGCGGCACCCATCCGCCACCGGGTCAGCCACCAAGGAACCAGCCCGGCCACCACCCCGGGCGCGACCACCAGGAAGACCGCGCTTCCTGCCACGGCTGTCACCTTCCGCATCGGCCACCACTCAGCAATCAGGCCAGGGACTCTGTTCCCGGCACCACCCACGCTGGTCAACGGCGCAAGCGGGCAGCGCCATCGTAGACACCGGCGAACGCGCCCATCGCTGCAATTGAGGATGTTCGCCCCAAGCGCGGCGATGAATAACCATACGGCTCGGTCGAACGTTCCATTGGGCCATAACCGGGACTGCTGAGCGGCCAACGCCACGAAGACCGCGCGACGACCCGTCGATCTTGCGCGGATTCCAGCCGTCTGGCGTCGCTTAACACGGGGCTCGTATCCGGGTGATTTGCGTGCCGATCTCGGCGGCGGTGCGAATTCGGGGACCGGACAGACGACCGAGTCCTGGAAGTCGCGGATCGGCGTCTCCGATGTCCCGGAAGGCGTCCTGATCGACTTCCCCGAGACAATGTCCGGGCCTTCGGGGCCCGGCCGGGCAAGCACTGAATCGGCGAATATGCAGCGAACAACGGTACGAGGTCTCGGTCGCTTCCAGGAGTCGCAGCACCCTCAGGTGCATCTGTGTGGGCCTTGCTGATCCTGCATGGGCGGCTCTGACCCGCCCTGATCCGCTGCTTCGCCGACCAGGGATCCGGGACGACGTTGGACCGGCCGGACCTGCAACGCGCCCTCCAGAAGGCCGAAGCCGGCTGGTTCGGCCTGCTGCTGGTCTACGGGCCGCGTGAACGCCGACCGGCTCGGTTCGCGGAGCTCCTTTTGGCCCGGCACCACGCGGTCTGGCCAGTCGGCACCGTGCAGCCCTGCCCGGTCCGGACGGCGTTTTCGGGACGTTCAGCCCTGGCTCGAAGTGCCTGCATTGGGCGACGTTCTGATTATGCGCTAGAGGCCATCATCGTGCTCAAGGGTGCGGCCCACGGCTGTTAGGAAAGGAGCTGGGTCGTGACACGACGAATGCTCGATCTTATGAACACCATGCGCACGGGCGCCACGGGCGCCGCCCTGCTGGCCTTGGCCGTCGCGACGGCCTGTGGCACCTCGAGCCGGCCGGCGCACTCCAGCTCCACGCCGACCTCGACGCCCAGCAGCAGCCCACCGGCTTCGGTCCGCCCCAGCTTCGCGGCCAGCGACGTGAGCTTCGTTTCGACGCAGCGCGGTTGGGTCCTCGGCTCCGGGCAGCTGCTCACGACCGACGACGGGGCGCTGAGCTGGACGGCGCTTCCAGCACCCCCGGCCGGGGTGACCCACCTGCGCTTCGCCACCTCCTCGGACGGCTACGCGTGGAGCACCGATGGCACGTTGTGGCTCACCACGGACGGTGCGGCGAGCTGGCAGCCCGGCCGGCTCGGTCAGGTGCTCTCGCTGGAGACCGCAGCCGGCTGGGTCTGGGCCATCGCCGGCCCGCAGCCCTACCCGGACGTCTGGCGCGCCCCGGTCGGCAGCACGGCCTGGACGAACCTCGGCCTTACCCCGGACCGCAGCGCCACCCTGGTCGTGCACGGGCCGACCGCCTACGTGGTCGGCCAGGAGGGCGCCGGACCCATTCCGCCCTCGGTCGAGGTGTACACCGGGACCGAGGCCGGCCGGCACCAGGCCGTGCCGTGTCCCGCCTCGCTGCCGGTGCCGTCCGTCGAGCTGGGCGCCTCCACCGACGGCAGCCTGGTGCTCGTCTGCGACGTCCAGGGCCAGTCGGCCGAGTACGACCTGGCGTACGCCTCCGCCGACGAAGGGGCGAGCTGGACG
>JASHPR010000533.1 GCA_030038015.1 Streptosporangiaceae bacterium | reverse complement strand
CGGCTCAGCCGGGCTGGCGGCGGCCGGCCAGCCGCAGCGCGAGCTCGGGGCAGTCGGTGACGGCGCGGGTGGCCCGCCTGGCGAGCCCGGCAGGCACCGGCCGGTCGGCGAGCACCGGGTACCCCCACGTGTCCAGCGCGATCAGCTCCGGCAGCAGTTCGGCGCACAGGCCGTGACCTGAGCACGCGATCGGGTTGACCCGCAGCCGTCTTCCCTCCGCCCCGGCCGGCTCCGCAGCCGGGACCCGTTCCACCGGAACCGGTAGCGCCGCAGGGGCCTGCTCCGGCGCCTGCATCCGCTGCGCTGCCGGGGCCTGACCTGCTGCCGGGGCCTGCTCCGCTGCCGGGACCTGACCTGCTGCCGGGACCCGCTCGGGCGCCGAGGCAGCCCGGCCAGCGCGCCCGGCGGCTTTTGCCGGGCGGAGCGCGCCGATCAGCCGCCAGGCCACCGCACCGCCCACGGCGAGGACGCACGCGGCGGTGAGGTCGAGCAGCCGTCCGTGGCGCATGCCGGGGCCGATGCCGACGCTGTGCGCCAGCGCGACCGGCCAGCACAGGTATGCCAGCCAGTGCACGGCGCGCCACGCCCGCCGGCCCATATGCCGCCGCAGCAGGCTGGTCACGACCAGCGCGATGAGCAGGTCGAAGGAGACCGCGCCCAGCCCGAGCCAGAACGGGTCGCGGGCGGAAGCGAACGGGATGATCGCCGCGGCCAGCCGGATGCCCGCGTTCGGGGCGACGACCGCCGTGACGATGTGCACCGCCAGGAACCCGGTGGCCAGCAGCGCGACGTACCGGTGCAGGTGCAGGCCGGCGAACCTGGGCAGGCCGGGCAGCCGTCCCTTCCGGTTCACCAGAACGCCGAGGACGACCACGGCGGTGAGCAGCGTCATGCTGATCACGCCGGTTGCGGCGCTGGCGGTGCCCGCGGTGGGCATTTCACGGCCTGCCTGACATCACATCCGTAATTCGTAGCAGACCCCGCGTCAGCTTGCCGTGGCCGCGGCCCGTGCCCGCGGCCACCGGAAGCCGAGATCGGCGAGCCGGCCGGCGACCACCCGTGCCGCCGGCTGGCTGGCCGTCCGCTGGCTGGCCGTCGGCCGGCGGGCGAGCGGCAGGTGCCTGGCCGGTGTGCATCGGTGCCTCCGCGGGCTCGGTTGTGTCCGAGGCCCGCGGGGGGACGCGCTCCCGTGGCTGCCCAAGAAGGCCCCGGGATCGCTGCTCCCAGGGCCTTGTGGTCGTGGTCAGGTCACGCCGCGTCGCGCCGGGGAACGCCCGGTGTCGTCGTGCTCGCGTGACCGTAAGCCATCCGGCCAGCGTACCGCCCGGGCCCGCCGCCGCCGTGGGACGAGGTGCCCGGCGGCGCCCTGGCGGACGGGCATAGCCTGGCTCTATGCGGGCATGGGTGGTTCACGAGCCCGGGCCGGTGGCGACCGGCCCGCTGCGGTTGACCGACCGGCCGGTGCCTGAGCCCGGCCCTGGGCAGCTGCTGATCCGGGTGCTGCGCTGCGGCGTCTGCCGCACCGACCTGCACCTGGCCGAGGGGGACCTGCCACCGAAGGCGCCGGACGTGACGCCCGGCCACGAGGTCGTGGGCGAGGTGGTCGCCACCGGCCCCGACGTGGTCAGGTTCCGCACCGGGGACCGGGTCGGCGCCGCGTGGCTGGCTGGCACGGACGGCCGGTGCCGCTACTGCCGCCGGGGGCTGGAGAACCTGTGCCCCAACTCGGTGTACACCGGGTGGGACATCCACGGCGGGTACGCGGAGTACCTGGTGGCGGCCGACGCGTACGTGTACGAGCTGCCGAAGGGGTTCAGCGACGCCGAGCTCGCGCCGCTGCTGTGCGCCGGCATCATCGGCTACCGGGCGCTGCGCCGCGCCGAGCTGCCGCCTGGCGGCAGGCTCGGGATCTGGGGCTTCGGCGGCTCGGCGCACCTGGTCGCGCAGGTCGCGATCGCGCAGGGCGCCGCCGTGCACGTGTTCACGCGCGGCGAGAAGGCACGCGAGCTGGCCCTGGAGCTGGGGGCCGCGTCGGCGCAGGACTCCTTTGACCCCACGCCCGAGCCGCTGGACTCGGCGATCATGTTCGCGCCCGTCGGGACCCTGGTGCCGCCGGCGCTGGCCGCCCTCGACCGCGGCGGGACGCTGGCGATAGCCGGGATCTACCTGACCGACATCCCGGCGCTCAACTACGACGACCACCTGTTCGAGGAGCGCACGCTGCGCAGCGTCACCTCCAACACCCGGGGCGACGGCGAGGAGTTCCTGCGGCTGGCCGAGCGGCTCCGGCTGCAGGTCTCGGTGACCCCCTACCCGTTCGACAAGGCTGACCAGGCAGTCGCCGATCTGGCTGCCGAGCGGTTCACCGGCGCCGCAGTGATCTCAATGTGATGCGACAGTGACCTCGATGTGATGAGGACTGCACTCTTGGGCCATACCCCGGTCGCAAGCTCGCCTGCGGCCGGAGTAACAATTGGGCCGGGGGGCAGGCATGCGGAGGGGTGAGCGGTGCGGATCGGCCGGCTCGTAACGACGGGCCGGCTGACCCGGCTGGCGCGGCGGCTCTGGCTGGGCAGGAACCCGCTGCGGCGCCGCACGGATCGGATCGAGGCGTGGATCACGGCGGTCCTGCTCGCGTTGTTCCTGGTCGGCGCGCCGCTGTCCTGGGTGTTCGTGGGCCGCTGGGTGCAGCAAGGGGGCCTGCTCGAGCAGCGCGCCCAGCATTCCTGGCACCAGGTTCCCGCGGTGCTGGTCCAGACCGCGCCGGTATTGCCCTATTTTGACATGCGGACGTCCGGGAGCTTCGAGGTGCTGGCGCCGGCTAGGTGGGCCGGGCCCGGCGGCCGGGAGCTGACCGGGAAGGTTCCCGTGACGCCGGGGACCGGTGCGGGCAGCGAGGTGCAGGTCTGGGTCGACGCCTCCGGCCACCCGACCGGCACCCCGCTGCTGCACACCGGGCTGGTCAAGCGCGTGATCGGGGCCGAGGTGCTCGCCCCGGTCGGCCTGGCCGTCATCCTCTTCGCGGTGGGCTGGCTGTTCCGGTTGCTCATCGACCGGCGGCGCCTGGCGGACTGGGAGGAGGGCTGGGCATCCATCGGGCCGCGGTGGACCAAGCACCGTTAGCCGCCGGGCGCCGCTGCCCGTGCACGGGCGCGCTCAGTGCACGCGCGCTCCGGACGCCACGTCGGCTGCGGCCTCCCCGGCGGGGCGCCTCGCCAGCGGGCTGGGCCACCACATCCAGCGCCCGATGTCCAGGGTCAGCGCGGTGACCAGCACCGACCTGACGATGATCGTGTCGAGCAGCACGCCGACCGCGACCGCGAAGCCGATCTCGGTGAAGATCACCAGCGGCAGCGTGCCGAGCATGGCGAACGTCCCGGCGAGCACCGCGCCCGCTGAGGTGATCACGCCGCCGGTCGCGGCCAGCCCGGTGATGGCGCCGCGCCTTGTCCCGGACCTGATGGCCTCCTCGCGGACCCTGGTCATCAGGAAGATGTTGTAGTCGATACCCAGCGCGACCAGGAACACGAAGATGAACAGCGGCACCGACGTGTCCTCGCCGGCGAATCCGAACAGGTGCCGGAACGCCAGCGCGGACAGGCCGAGCGCCGCCCCGAACGACAGGATCACGGTGCCGATCAGCACCAGCGGCGCGACCACCGCCCGCAGCAGCAAGCCGAGAATGATCATGACCACCAGGAGGACCAGGGGGATGATCACGTCACGGTCCCTGGCGGCGTAGCTCTCCACATCCATCGTGACCGCGGTACCGCCGCCCACCTTGGCATCCGCGCCGGGGATCCGGTGCACGGCATCCCGCACCCGGTCGACGGTGGCAAAGGCGGCCTGGCTGACCGGCTGGCTGGTCAGCGTGCCCTGCAGGTAGACCAGGCCGTCCTTGGTCACCGGCGGGGACACGGCCGCGACGCCGGGCGTCGCGGCCAGGGCGCTGTGCAGCGCCGCCGCGGCGCTGGCGTTGCCGATCACGGCGACCGGCTCGCCGGCGCCGGCCGGGAAGTGCCTCGCCAGCACAAGCTCGCCCGCCACCGACGGCGGGGTGCCGCGGAACGACTGCGCCGTGGTCAGCGAGCCGACCTTGAAGCCGATCATGCCGAGCGCGGCGCAGCCGAGCAGCACCGCGGTGATCACCCAGATCAGCCGCGGGCGGCGCGCGATGGCCTGGCCCGTCCTGGCCCACAGGCCGCGGGAGGTCGGCTCGGCCGACCCGTAGCGGGGGCGGATCGGCCAGAAGATCCACCGTCCGAAGATCACCAGCAGGGCGGGGAGCAGCGTGATCATGGCGACGAGGCCGACGGCGATGCCGATCGCCGCCACCGGGCCGAGCCCGGAGATGTCCGCGGAGTCCGCCACAAGCAGGCAGAGCATCCCGGCGATCACGGTAGCGGCGCTCGCCATGATCGCCGGCCCGGCCCGGCGCAGCGCGACGGCCATCGCCTGGTGCCGGTCCTCGTGCCTGCGCAGTTCCTCCCGGTAGCGGGCGATGAGCAGCAACGCATAATCGGTCCCCGCCCCGAGTACCAGGACGACCAGGATCCCCGCGCTCTGCCCGTTCACGGTCAGTCCGTGCTTGGTGAGCAGGTAGATGACCGCCTCGGCGACGGTCAGCGCGACGCCGGCGGACATGATCGGCAGTATCCACAGCACCGGGCTGCGGTAGGTGAGCAGCAGCAGCGCGACGACCACGGCCAGCGTGGCGAACAGCAGCGTCGTGTCGATGCCCTTGAAGATCTTGATCTCGTCCGCGGCGTTGGCCGCCGGCCCGGTGATGTGCACGGCGAGGCCCGGATCGCCTGCCGACGCCGTGGCGTTCAGGCCGCTGATGAACCCGCTGATGTTGGCGTTGTAGCCGAGGTCGGCCCCGACGATGGTCTCCAGGGCCTGGTGGTCGGGAGACGGGATCGGCCCGGCCACCCGGCCGCCCACCGCGGGCAGGGCGGCGAAGCGGCGCGCATCGGCCTCGGCCTTGCGCAGGTCCGCCGCGGTGATCCCGGATGGGCGGGTGTAGACCACGACGGCCGGGTTCAGGTTCGGCGAGGTGAACTTGGCCTGCAGGTTCAGTTCCTGGGTGGACTCCGCGCTGGCCGGCAGGTACGACGACGCGTCGTTGCGCTCCGCGCCCTGCAGCTTGCCGGCCAGGCCGCCGGTCACCGCGACGACGATCAGCCAGAACGCCACGACCAGGTACTTGGTCCGCCTCCCGCACGGCCAGGTGGCGATCCGGCCCGCCTTGCTGGTGCGTGCTGTGGTCACGCAGCCCCCCGCAACAAAGCGTATAGCTCACCGGCTTAACGCCCGCCAGCCGGTCATGGCCGGCGCTCGCGGGGCCGCTGCGGTCTCTCCCACGGCGGCCGCGGGCCGCATTTTCCATGATCGTGGTTGATCGGTAACCGTATTCGTCACCAATCAACCACGATCATGCCCCGCGTGGTTACGGCGCGTCCGGAATTGGGTTTCTGTCCTGTCCGTCAAGAGGCAGGGCTACAGCCCGCGGATCAGAGGTCGCCGGTGAGCTCGGAGGTCCAGACCACGACCCGGGTGCGGTCACCGCGGAACAGGTCCCTGGCGAATTCGAGCGGCTCGCCGGACCTGGCATAGGCGGTGCGCTCCACGAGCATCAGCGGGGCCCCCTCGGCGACCTCGAGCGCCTCCGCCTCGCGCACCCCCGCGGTGACCGGCTCCATGCTCTCCCTGGCCCGGTGCGGCCGGAGCCCGTACCTGACCTCCAGCAGCTCGTAGAGCGAGCCGTCCAGCCGGCAGGCCAGCATGCCCGGGAACCTGGCGGCGGGGAACAGCGAGCGCTCCAGCACGATCGGCCGTCCGTCGGCCAGCCGGATCCGCCTGACCTCGTACACCGGGTCGTTCTCGTTCAGATCGAGGGCTGCCCCGGCGGCCGGGCCAGCCGGGCGCTGGCTCGCGGTCAGCACCCGCGCCCCGGCCACCATGCCATGCCGGCGCAGCTGCTCGGAGAGCCCGGCCAGCGTGGTGAGGTCCTGCTCCAGCTTCGGGGCGGCGACGAAGGTGCCGCCGTGCCGCCCGACCGCGCGGGTCACCAGGCCCCGCCTGGCGAGCTCGGCCAGCGCGTGGCGCAGGGTCATCCGGCTGACGCCGAACCACGCCGCCAGGTCGTGCTCGGACGGCAGCCGGTCGCCCGGCACCAGGGCGCCGACGGCGATCTCGCCGGCCAGCCAGTCCTCGATCTGCCCGTGCACGGTCGTCCCTGGCCCGCGGACGATCTGCGGCGGCTGCCTGGCGCTGGTCCGCAGCGCGGGCCGGGCCCTGCGGCGCGCGGAACCCGGCAGTGACGGCATCGGCGAGCGGTCAGCCTCCCGCCTGCTGCGCCGCGCCCGGGCCGCCCGGGACGGCAGGCAGCTCGTCGTCCGGCGAGGGGGCGATCACCGGCGCGAACGTCTTCGCCCGCGCGACGATCAGGTAGTAAAGCGCGCCGATCAGCGCGATGAAGATCGCCACGGTCCACAAGATCGGGATCTTGTTGAGGAAGCCGACGCCGAGGCTGAGCGCCCCGGCGGTCTGGTTGGGGGAAGGGTTGCTGGCCACCCGGGGCCAGGCGAAGTTGACGATCATCGCCCCGCCGTAGAGCAGCCCGAGGACGTTCACCAGCATGCCCCACCGGCCCAGCTTGAACGGCGCCCTGACCTTGGGCCAGCCCCGGGTGCGTGCCCGCATGATCACCAGGTTGCCGAGGAAGTAGCTGAGGTAGATCATGCCTGTTGCCGCGATCGCGATGATCCCGACGCCCGCGTACTTGATGAACGGGATCGCGGAGACCAGCGCGATCACGATGCACGTCCAGATCGGCGTGTGCAGCGTCGGCGACACCTTGGCCAGCGGCCTGGAGAACGGAAGCTGGTTGTCGCGCGCCATCCCGAAGCACAGCCGGATCGTGGCAGCCAGGATCGACAGGCAGCAGACGAAGATCGCCGCCGACACCACGAACAGGTACAGCGTGGCGAACGCGGTCGGGAAGTTCGCCTCGATGATCGCCGCCGGCCCGAACGCGCCCTTCACGGCCGCGTGCATGTTCGGGATCGCCACCAGGGTGCCGATCAGGAACACCCCGCCGATGATGAACGCGCCGATCACCGAGTACAGCACCGCCTTGGGCGCGTTCCGGCGCGGGTCGCGGGTCTCCTCGGCCAGCGTGGACGCCGTGTCGAAGCCGTAGATCACGAACAGGCTCATGAACATCGCCGCGAGGAACGAGCTCGGGTCGACGCGGAAGCCCGCGCTGTCGGTGACGACCTTGAACCCCTGGTGGTTGTGGAACGCCAGCAGGACCAGCGCGAACACGAACATGCCGAGGATCTCGAACAGCACCCCGGTGTTGTTGATGAGCGCGACCAGCTTGACGCCGTAGATGTTCAGCACCGTGATCACCACGAGTGTGATCAGCGCGATGACCTCCTGGGTGTGCAGCACGGTGCTGGAGCTGCCCACGCCCAGGCCGTGCCAGCCGAGCCCGTTCAGCGCGGGGATCAGCGCCAGCGGCAGGGTCGCGACCACCGCGGTGACGGTGATGATGCCGGCGAACAGGTAGATCCAGCCGGTGAACCAGGAGTAGCTGCGGTTCGCCAGGTACTTCGTCCACTGGAACACCGAGCCGGCCACCGGGTAGTGGCTGGACACCTCGGCGAAGTTCAGCGCGACGATGAACTGGCCGAGGGCCACGGCCGGCCAGGTCCAGATGAACACCCCGCCGAGGGTGGTCAGGCCGAGCGCGAACAGCGTGAAGATGCCCGTCGACGGCGAGATGTAGCTGAACGCGACCGCGAACGAGCTGAACAGCCCCAGCCCCCGCCTGAGTTCCTGCTTGTAGCCGAAGCGCGCTAGATCGGCGGTGTCCCGCTCGTGCCCGCCGGAAACGTGGGTGCCCGCAGGCACATCGCCGCTGCTCATGTCGGTGGCCTCCCTCGGGGGACGGGACCGCGCGGTTGACGCGTAGCGTACGGGCGCGCCGGCAAACTGTCCAGACTCTTTGCGGCCGCCCTGCGGCCGGAATGCTCCTTGAGACCGGCCGTCACATGAGGGAAGATCCGGGATTGGGCGTTGACGCCCGGCAGGAACCATTAAGGTCTAGACCTTGAACGGCAGAGGTGGTGGATGGTCGAGGATCGGCGGCGCGATGCCGTGCGGGCCCCCGCTGCTGGCGTGCCCGCCGCCCCCGCCGCTGGCGTGCCCGCCGCCCCCGAGCCGCAGGACGAACTCGACGCCCTCTTCGACCGGATCGCGAGCCTGGCCGCCCGGCCGCGGGTGGTCGAGGAGCTGCCGGGCGGGCTGACCAACCGCAACTACAAGGTGACCACGCCCAGCGGCACGTTCGTCGCGCGCATCTCCGCCGCCGGCACCGACCTGCTCGCGATCGACAGGGACTGCGAGTACCGCAACTCGCTGGCTGCCGCGGCCGCCGGGGCCGGCGCGCCGGTCGTCGAGTACCGGCCCGAGGACCAGGCGCTGGTCATCGGCTACATCGAGGGCCGGACGTTCGGCAACGCCGACGTCGCGGACCCGGGCAACATCCCGCGCATCGCCGCGGCGTGCCGGCGGCTGCACTCCGGCGAGCGGTTCGGAAACGACTTCGACATGTTCGACATCCAGGCGCAGTACCTGTCGGTCGCCCGGTCCCGCGGCTTCAAGATCCCGGCCGGGTACGACGCGCTGATGCCGCGGTTCGAGGCGGCCAGGGCAGCCCTGGCGGCCCGGGCCGGGGGCACCGTGCCGTGCAACAACGACCTGCTGGCCGCCAACTTCATCGACGACGGGGAGCGGATCTGGCTGATCGACTACGAGTACTCGGGCAACAACGACCCGTGCTTCGAGCTCGGCAACATCTGGGCCGAGTGCCGCCTCTCGGTCGACGCCCTGGAGGCGCTGATCACCGCGTACTACGGCAAGCCGTCGCGCGCCAGGCTGGCCAGGGCCCGGCTGCTCGGCCTGGCCGGCAAGTACGGGTGGACCCTGTGGGGCGCGATCCAGCACGCTTCGAGCCCGCTCGACTTCGACTTCTGGTCGTGGGCGATGGAGCGCTTCGAGGGTGCGGCGGCCGGGTTCACCGCCGGCGACTTCGCCACGCTGCTCGAGGACGTCCAGCGCGATGAGTGACTCCGCCCCCCGGCCCTTCCCGCGCCCGCCCGCCCCGCGCCCGCCCGGCTCGGGCCCGCTTCCCTCGCTCTCCCGCCCACCGGACCAGCCCGGCGGCGTGCCAGGTGGTGCCGCAGGACAGCTGGCCCTGCTCGAGCAGCAGCACGTCGGTGCGGCCGAGCGCGGCCAGGTGGTAGGCA
>JASHPR010000532.1 GCA_030038015.1 Streptosporangiaceae bacterium | reverse complement strand
GGCGCCGGCTCGCGACGGGCCGGCCGGCGCTGCTGTCCGAACTCGGGCCCCTCGACAGCACGGAGTTCTCGCTGTTCCTCCGGCTGCTCGGTGACGGCCTGGCCGCCGGCCCGGCCGGGCCCGACGGCACGATCCGCACCAGGACCAGCGACGGCACCATGGAGATCGTCCTGCGGCCGCTGCAGGAAGCCGGCATCGCCGAGATCCGCACGCCGGACGGCGTGCTGCGCGGCCCCGACCACGAGATCACCATCACCGACTGCGTGAACGCGCCTGCTGTTGCGCCGGCTGGAGCCGGGGCGCCAGCCGGGCCGGTCAGCGTCGCGGCTGTCCCGGGGCGCGGGCAGGCATGACCGACCAGCTCAGCGATGTCCTTGACGTCCAGCTGTCCGATCAGCGGCGCCGGGCGGTCCGGCTGCTGCTCCGCCAGCCACTGCTGACCAGCAGGGCGGACCGCCAGAAGTTCCGCGAGATCAGGACGCACGCGGGCTGGCTGGCCGAGTGGTTCGGGCGGGAGGCCGGCTGGCCGGTGCAGATCGACCACAGCGTCGCGCGGCTGCGCAAGATCCCCGCGTCGCACGCCGACGGCAGCCGCCCCGCCCAGCCTGGCAAGCAGCCGTTCAGCCGCCGCCGCTACGTCCTCGCCTGCCTGGCGCTGGCAACGCTGGAGCGGGCGGAGAGCCAGGTGACGCTGGGCTGGCTGGTGGACCGGATCGTCCGGCTCGCCCGCGAGGACGACCTGGCCGCGGCCGGCATCACGTTCGCCCTGCAGACCCGGGACGAGCGCAGCGACCTGGTGGCGGTGGCGAAGCTGCTGCTGGAGGTGGGCGTGCTCGCCCGCGTCGCGGGCGACGAGCAGGCCTTCGTCAACGAGACCGGCGACGCGCTCTATGACGTGGACCGGGATGTGCTGTCGGTGCTGCTGATCGCGCGGCGCGGCCCGTCGACCGTCAGCGCCGCGACGACGGCGGAACGGCTCGCCGCGCTCACGCAGGACACGAGCCCGGCTACCGAGGATGCCCGCAACCGGGCGATCCGGCATTCCCTGACCCGCCGGCTCCTGGACGATCCCGTGGTCTATTACGGCGATCTCAGCGCGGAGGAGCGCGGTTACCTGGACCGGCAGCGCGGCCCCCTGCTCAAGCGGCTGACCGAGGCAACCGGTCTCGTCGCCGAGGCCCGCGGCGAAGGCATCGCGCTGCTCGACCCCACCGGCGAGGCAACCGACCTGGGCATGCCGGAGGAAGGCACGGACGGGCATGCCACGCTGCTGCTCGCCGATTTCCTCGCCCAGCGGCTGCGGGCCGGGCAGGCTGGCCCGGTTCCGGTGCCGTCGCTGGTGCAGCACATGGCCGGGCTGGCCGAGGTGCACCGCGGGCACTGGCGCAAGGGCGTCACCGAGCCGGGGGCCGACCGGGCGCTCACCGCCCAGGCCGTGCACCGGCTCA
Organism: Streptosporangiaceae bacterium; assembly: GCA_030038015.1. Lineage (GTDB taxonomy): Bacteria > Actinomycetota > Actinomycetes > Streptosporangiales > Streptosporangiaceae > JASHPR01. Next base: position 2,403 of record JASHPR010000532.1, on the reverse strand, counting down.
CTGCGCTCGGGCTGGCGCAGGAGACGCCCGAAGGGGTAACGCCCCGGCCTGCCCTGGCCAGGTTCGGCTACGGAGAGCCGCAGCTGAGCGGCACGAGCGAGGGATCATGACAGAACAACTGCTGAACCCGCCTGCCGCCGGGGCCAGCCTGCCGGTCGCGGCGACGCCGCGATGGCAGCCACTGCGCACCGGGCTGGTGGACATTTTTCACTACGACTACCAGGAGTTCTGGTTCCGCGACGGCCGGGTGCTGTTCCGCGGCAACAATGGCACCGGCAAGTCGAAGGTGCTGGCACTGACCTTGCCGTTCCTGCTCGACGGCGACCTGTCGCCGAGCCGGGTCGAGCCGGACGGCGACCGCGAGAAGAAGATGGAGTGGAACCTCCTTCTCGGCGGCAAGTATGAGGAACGGATCGGCTACACCTGGCTCGAGTTCGGCCGGGTGGCGGAGGACGGCGAGCGGCTCTACCTCACGGTCGGGTGCGGCCTGCGGGCCGCCCGGGGGCGCGGGATCGCCGACCGGTGGTTCTTCGTCACCTCGCAGCGGCTGGGGCAGGACCTGTTCCTCATCGGCAGCAGCGGCACTGTGCTCACCCGCGACCGGCTCACCGAGGCGATCGGCGCCAGCGGCCAGGTCACCCAGCGGGCCGAGCAGTACCGCAGGATGCTGGATGAGCACCTGTTCCACCTCGGCGCCGGCCGCTACGAGGCGCTGATCAACCTGCTGATCCAGCTGCGCCAGCCGCAGCTTTCCAAGCGCCCCGACGAGGGCAGGCTGTCCCAGGCGCTGACCGAGGCGCTCGCGCCGCTGGACCAGGCGGTGATCTCCGACATCGCCGCCGCGTTCCACGATCTGGAGCAGCAGCGTGATGAGCTGGCCGGGCTGCGCGACACCAGCGGGCACGTGCTGCGGTTCCGCGCCCGGTACCAGCGCTACGCGGCGGTCGCGGCCAGGCGCCAGGCGCGGGTGCTGCGCACCGAGCATTCCGGCTACGAGCAGCAGCAGCGCGACCTTGCCGAGATACGCGAGCAGATCACCCAGGCGGCCGGCCGTGAGCAGGCGGCACAGGCAAGCCTGGACGCGGCGAGCACCGAGCTTGCCGAGCAGCAGGCGGCCAAGGACGAGCTGGCGGGCGACCCGCGGCTGAAGAGCCTCGACGACGCGGTGCGGCACGCCGATGAGGCCGCCGGCCAGGCCGGGGAAGCAGCAGAGGGGGTGCGCCGGGGCGCTGCCAGTGCCGAAGGGATCCGGGCGCACCAGGACGAGGCAGCGAGCGCCGCCGGCGCCAGCCGGGCGGACGTCATCGCCGCAGCCGCATCGCTCAGGGAGACCGGGGCAGCCGCCGGCATCGGCTCCGAGGGCGTGCTGACGCCGCTTTTCCTGCCGGACGGCCCCTACGGCCAGCCTGAGACAGACGCCGCCAGGCGCGCGATGGCCGGCCTGGCCGACCGCCGCGCCGCGGCCCTCGCGCACGTGACCGAACTGGCCGAGGCGGTCGTGTCCCGCGAGCACGACCTGCGCGAGGCGCGCAGGCGGCTGTCGGAGCAGGAGGCGGCGCGGGACGCAGCGGCCGACAAGCTGGCTGGCGCGCAGCGCGGCCTGGATGCCGCCGCAGCCGGGCACGTCGCCGAGTGGCGCGGCTACGCGGGCCGCGCCCGTGCGCTCGGCTTGCCGGACCTGATCCTGCCGGATCCGGACGAGATCGGGCTCGCCGCCTGGGCGGAGAACCTCGAGGGACCGCACCCGGCCGAGCGGGCGATGCGCGAGGCCGCCGGGACTGCGGAGCGCTCCCTGGCCCGGGCCGCCGCTGCCGCGGACCGTGAGCTGGGCGAAGCCCGCCAGGCGCTGGCCGTCCTGGCCGACGAGCGGGCCCGGCTGGAACGCGGCGAGACAGACCGGCCCCGGGTTCCTTACACCAGGTCGGACGGTGCGCGGGAGCACGCACCCGGCGCGGCGCTGTGGCAGGTCACCGACTTCGCCGCCGGGCTGGCCGACAGCCAGCGGGCCGGGCTGGAGGCAGCGCTCGAGGCGTCCGGGCTGCTGGATGCGTGGCTGACGCCGGACGGCCGGCTGCTCGATGCTGGCACGCACGACGTGATAGCCCTGCCTGGCGAGCCCGCCCGCGACAGCCTGACCCGGTACCTCGTTCCCGCCATCGACAGCAACGATACGCAGGCCCGGGCGCTGGCCGCCGACCGGATCGTGGCGCTGCTCTCGTCCGTGTCGGCGGTCGAGGTAGCGGACGGCCCGTACGCCACCTGCGGAGGACGCTGGCGGCTCGGCCCGCTGCATGGCTCCTGGCACAAGGACCACGCCGCCTACGTGGGCCATGCCGCGCGTGAGGAAGCACGCCGGCGCCGGCTCGCCGAGCTGGCGGCGCTGATCTCGGCGGCCGCCGAGCG
>JASHPR010000531.1 GCA_030038015.1 Streptosporangiaceae bacterium | reverse complement strand
AGGCTTCAGCGTGGGGCAGGCGCGGCGGCTGCTGGGTGAGCGGGTCGCTGCGGTGCCCCGGCTGCGGCAGCGGCTTTACCGGGCGCCGCCCGGGTGCGGCCGGCCGTTTTGGGCCGACGACCCGGCGTTTTGCCTGTGCCACCACGTCCGGCAGGTGCCCTGCCCGGCACCCGGTGACCAGCGGGCGCTGCTGGATGTGGCGGCGGCGGTGCTCGGCGAGCCGCTGCCCCGGTCCCGGCCGTTGTGGTCGGCCACGTTCGTCACCGGGCTCGCCGGCGGCGGCACCGGCCTGGTCGTGGTGATGAACCACGTGCTGGCCGACGGGATCGGCGGGCTGGCGGTACTGGCCAGCCTGGTGGATGAGGGCCCCGGCCTGCCACCGGCCGGCCCGTCGGCGGTACCCTTCCCGGCGCCCCAGCCTGGGGCGGGGACACTGGCCGCCGAGGCCTGGGCAGGCCGGGCGCGCCGCCTGGCCCACCCGGTGGGCAGCGTCCGCACGATCGGGCAGGGTCTGGCCGAGCTGGGCGGCGCCCGGCTGCCCCGCCGGCTGCCCCCGACTTCCCTGAACCGGCCCACCGGGCCCCGGCGGCGGCTCGATGTGATCACTGCCGATCTGGCCGCGGTTCGCGGCCTGGGCCATGATCATGGGGGCACCGTCAACGACGTGATCCTCGCCGCCATCACTGGAGCGCTGCGGGCCTTGCTGGCCAGCCGGGGTGAGCAGCTGGAGCAGGTCACCGTCTCGGTGCCGGTATCGGCACGCCGGCACGCCACCAGCGGGCAGCTCGGCAACCAGGTCGGGATGATGCCAATGGCCCTGCCCGCCGCTGGCGGCCTGCCCGGCCGGATCACCGCGATCGCCGCGATCACCCGGCAGCGCAAGACCGCAGCCCGGGGCACGTCAGCGGCGGTGCTAGGCCCGCTGTTCCGGCTGCTGGCTGCCACCGGGCTGCTGCGCTGGTTGTTCAACCGCCAGCGGCGGGTCCACACCTTCGCCACCAACCTGCGCGGGCCGGCGCAGCCGCTTGCCCTCGCCGGTGCCCCGCTGCGCGCGGTGATCCCCATCCCCAACACCGCCGGCAACGTCCCGGTCACCTTCGCCGCGCTGTCATACGCCGGCACCCTCTGGCTCACCGTGCTGTCAGACCCAGCCCAGGGACCCGACCTGGCAATGCTGACCACGGCCTTGCGCCAGGAACTGTCCCGCACGCCGGCTGATCGCAGCCGCCCACAGCCAGCCACCACACGCGCAGATCACTCCTTCGGGCACAGCTCAGGCGACCGCGCCGACGACCAGGCTGCCGACCATAACGGAGGCCATTCGGCGCACGGATCGCAGGCCAGGTCCGGTCACTGAGGGTAACCCGGCCTCCAGCCTGGCGGACGACCGGGTCGCCGATTACAAGCGGTAGGCAGCGAATGTTGGGAGCGCTCCGGAAGGCGCGCAGATCCTCCCAGTTCGGGTGCCTCGACCGTGTCACGTGATCATCGCCGATCGCTGGTTCGTTGACGGCCATCCGAGTCGGGGTCGGTGCCGTCGGACAGTTGGGGCGCGATTGCCACCGGCAGGTGCAGCAAGCTGAGACGCGCAGAATGAGCGAAGACCTAGAAGATTCTCTTCAGGATCGGGCCACAAGCTGAGGCCACCATGGAGGAACTTGATGCGAACAGGCAGCGGCCAGGCCAGCGATCCGCCAGCAGCCGGCCGGCAGGCCGAGCCGGCTGTTAGCTCCCCGTTCGCTACTACCGGGTTGGTCGCTTGGCATCGCGATCTGGCAGCTTGGCTCGACCAGCTTGGCTGGCTCCGGACTCTGAGCGACTGGCTGACCGCCGTGTTGGTGCCAGTCCGCGAACGGCACCAGGACAATCTTGTCCTTGAGCTGCTGCATGGCGGCCGATGGGTTGGCCACCCGCTGCACCCAGCGCTGAGCGACCTGCCCATCGGGCTGTGGGCAGGCGTCGCGGTGCTGGACGCTACGGATCGCGACCCAGCTCCCCGGCGCGGAATCGACGCAGCAGGCGTGCTCAGCGCGGCCGGCATCCTTGCCGCGGGCGCTACCGCCCTGACCGGTTTGAACGACTGGATCGTCACCAACGATCAGGATCGCCGCGTCGGGCTCTTCCACGGCCTCCTCAACACGGTGGGCCTTGGGCTGCAAGGTGCCTCCCTAGGCACCCGGATGGCCGGCCACCGCAACACGGCACGCGCTTTGGGCGCGGCCAGCCTCACGGTCACGGCGGCGGCCGGTTACCTCGGCGGTCATCTCGTCTTCACCAAAGGTGTGATGGTCAACCGGGTAGCGTGGACCATCGGGCCGCGGCGGTGGACCCGCGCGCTGCAGGAGGCCGACCTGCCTGACGACTCGCCGGCCGCCGTCTTGGCCGAGGGTCGTCAGATCATGCTGTACCGCCACCGCGGCCGCCTCTACGCCATCGACAACATCTGCAGCCACGCTGGTGGCCTGCTCAGCCGCGGCTCAATCGCGGACCTGACCGTGACATGCCCGCTGCACGGGTCCCGCTTCGCGCTCGCCGACGGCTGCGTCCGCCGCGGCCCGGCTAGCCAGCCGCAACCCGTGCTACCTACCCGGATCCGCAACGGCTGGATCGAGGTGCGCGGCAGCCAGCCGGCACCGCGGCGGCCCGGAAATGGAAGGACACAGCTATGACGTTCGTAGTCGTCGCCAACCTCGACGACCTAGAGGTAGGCGACACCATGCTCGTTGACGAGCTACGCGAACCAATCTGCCTCATCCGCCTCGATGATGACGACGTCAGGGCGATCCACAACACCTGCACCCACCAGCAGCAACCCCTGCACGAGGGCACCCTCCAGGACGATGACACGCTAGTCTGCGCCGCCCACGCATCACGCTACGACCTGACCACCGGCGAGGCCGTCGGTGTGTTTGCCTGCGGCCCCATCCCGGTTTACGCATGCAAGATCGAAGACGACGCCATTCTCGTCGACATTGACCAGCAGCTGAACGACGCACCCATCCCTCGTCCTCCGGCACCCGGGTCGTTGGGCATGCACTAACGCCGGTCGGGCAGCAGGTTGTCGAGCACGCGGCGGCGCCGTGGCCGGGCGCACCTCCCGCTGGCGGAGCGGCACACGCAGGAGCGCCTGGCTGAGCGCGGTTGAGGCGAGCAGGCCGCCAGACTCGCTCGGCGGTTCCTGCCTGGCCGCCAGCAGCACCGAAAAGCGCCCCGGGCGCCGGATCCGCAGGGTCGCGTCCACAGCGAGCCGCAACGCCACCCGCCGGACCCATGCTTCGGGAAGGTCGTAGCCGCCGTATTCCGAGCCCGCGCGGGCCAGCCATGGCGCAGCGAGCGGGGCCTGCGAGAATCCGGGTCCATGACGCAGTGATCACCGACTGCCTAATCCGCCGTCCCGGGCCAGGAGATATCTCATGGATGCCAGGCATGCCATCTTGTTCGAGCCGGTCAGGATCGGCCCGAAGACGCTGCCCAACCGCTTCTACCAGGTCCCGCACGCGTCTGGTTTCGGCTCAGCCAAGCCACGGACGCAGGCGGCGTTCCGGGCTGTGAAGGCCGAGGGCGGCTGGGGCGGCGTATGCGTGGAGTACGCCCCTATCTCGCAGGACTCCGACGAGATCCCGGCGATCGGCGCGGACATCTGGGACGACCGTGACGCCCGGGCACTAGGGGTGTCTGCTGAGGCGATCCACGCCCACGGGGCGCTGGCCGGGCTGGAGCTGTACCATGGCGGCTGGTCCAGCCCTAACGGCAGCTCCCGGGCGGTTCGGCTGGCCCCGAGCCAGCTCACCTCACAGCTGCAGTGGGGCGGGCTGGCCAAGGAGATGGACTCCGCCGACATCGCCCGGGTCCAGCGGGACTGGGTGGGGGCAGCCCGGCGTGCCCGTGACGTCGGTTTCGACATCGTCTACGTGTACGGGGCGCACGGTTACCTGATGACCCAGTTCCTCTCGGCGCACGCCAACCGGCGCACCGATGGCTACGGGGGGAGCCTGGCGAACCGGGGCCGGTTCTGGCTGGAGACCCTGGCCGCGGTGCGGGACGCGGTCGGCGGCGATTGCGCGATCGCTACCAGGATCGCGGTGCACGGCGACTCCGGGGTGCCAGGCGCGGAAGGGCTTCCCGGCATTCACATCGACGACATGCTGGCCCTGGTGAAGATGGCCGACGACCTGGTGGACCTGTGGGACGTGACCGTCGGCTCCTGGCCCGAGGACTCGGGTACCTCGCGGTACTACCCGGAAGGGCACGAGCGGCCGTGGGCGCACCGGGTCAAGGAGGTGACCGCCAAGCCTGTGGTCAGCGTGGGCCGCTACAGCAGCCCGGACCTGATGGCCGAGGTGATCCGGTCGGGCGCCGTGGACCTGATCGGCTCGGCCCGGCAGGCGATCGCCGACCCGTTTTTGCCTCGCAAGATCACGGAGGGCCGGCTCGACGAGATCCGTGAGTGCACCGGGTCCAACGTCTGCATCTTGCGGGAGGAAACCTTCAATCACGTCGGCTGCGTGCAGAACGCCACCGCGGGGGAGGAGTACCGCCGCGGCTGGCACCCCGAGTCGTTCCCCGCCGCGGCCGACACGGGCCGGTCCGTGCTCATCGTGGGCGCCGGGCCGGCGGGCATGGAATGCGCCGTGGTGCTCGGCAAGCGCGGCTTCACTGCCGTGCACCTGGTGGAGGCCGAGCCGGAGATCGGCGGCAGGCTGCGCTGGGCCAGACGGCTGCCCACCCTCGGCAACTGGGGGCGGATCATCGACTGGCGCGCGGTCCAGCTCGCCCGGCTGCCCGGTGTGCAGGTGATCACCGGACGCCGGCTGGCTGCCGCTGATGTCCTGGAATACGGCGCGGACCTGGTCGTGATCGCCACCGGCTCGGCGTGGCGCGGTGACGGCGTCCAGCCCGGCTACCCAGACCCGATGCCCGGGGCGGATCCGGGCTTGCCTCATGTGCTTACCCCGGAGCAGGCCTGCGCGGGCAAGCGCCCGCCCGGGCCACGGGTCGTCGTGTACGACACCGACGGCTACTACGTCGCCCCCGGGGTGGCCGAGCTGCTCGCCGCCGAGGGGTTCGAGGTGACCGTGATCACCACGTTCAGCGTGCTCTCCCCGGTCAGCGACCAGACCCTGGAGGGTGACATGCTCCGGGCCCACCTGCACCGGGCGGGAGTGAGCGTCAGCCATGCGACGACCATCACCGGGATCGGCGCCGGATCGGTCACCGGCCATGACCGTCACGGCGAGCCCTGGTCCGCCGCCTGTGACGCGATCGTGCTCGTCACCCAGCAGGTGTCGCAAGGCACCCTGTACACCGAACTGGCCGACGGCCAGGCGCTTGCTGCCGCCGGAATCAGCGGGCTGTACCGGATCGGCGACGCGGTCGCACCACGGATGATCTCCGAGGCGATCTTCGACGGGCACCGGCTCGCCCGCGAAATCGATGCCGAAGACCCGGCCCAGCCGTCCCCCTACCGGCGGGAACGAGCGGATCCCGCATAGGCAGGCACCGGATCAAGCTGAGGCTAGGACTGCCGCCCTGACCAGGCGGCATGGTGCCCGAATCGCCAGCTCTGGGCTTGCGCCCCGGTCATCAGCCGATGGGCCGCACGGGAGCCTTACCGCCCGACATGGTGGACGGCAGGGTCTCGGTACGGGGTCACTGGCAGCATACAGTTGCGCGCTCTGTGTGTTCAGGTCAGTACGATGTCACAACGACCATCCATGACCGCGCGCTGCGGCCGCGGTGCCCAGCGTAGGGGGGATCGACCCGGGCGGGTGGCAAGAAGAGTTTGACGGCATGTTCGCCGGAGTGCTGGCCCCTGCGTTCGGTCGCCGGGAGCCGCGGCTGCGGGCGAGGTGGTATGTGCTGGGCCTGGTGTCGGCCTGGAGCGCAAGAACGGGTGGACGCTGGCGGAGTTCGCCGGGGACGTCAGTCCGGACGGGATGCAGCGGCTGCTGAACGCGGCCGCCTGGGATGAGGACAAGGTCCGGGACGCGCTGGGCCGCTATGTTGCTGCCCGGCTGGGTGACCCGGGCGGGGTGCTGATCGCGGACGAGACCGGGTTCGAGAAGGCCGGCGTGCACTCGGCCGGGGTGCAGCGGCAGTACACCGGCACCGCGGGAAAGATCACTAATTGCCAGGTCGGGATGTTCTTGGCCTATGCGGTGCCCGCGGCGGGCACGCGGGTGCTGATCGACCGCGAGCTGTACCTGCCGAAGTCGTGGGCCGAGGACGGCGACCGGTGCGCGGCGGCTGGCATCCCGCAGGACGCGAAGTTCGCCACCAAGCCGGCTCTGGCGAAGAAGATGATCGAGCGGGCGGTCAGGGCCGGGCTGCCGTTTTCCTGGTTCACCGCTGATGAGGCCTATGGTGACAACGGCAAGTTGCGGGACTGGCTGGAAGAGAACAAGGTCGCCTACGTGGTCGCGGTGGCCTGCGACCACCAGGTCCCGGCTGGTGCCGGCCGCACGATCCGGGCCGATGCCCTGGCGGCGAAGATCCCCCCGCGGGGCTGGCAGCGGATGTCGTGCGGGCCGGGGTCGAAGGGAGAGCGGCTGTATGACTGGGCGCTGTCTGGGGCTGGCGGCGGCCGTCAGCTGCTGATCCGCAGGTCCATCTCCAGCGGCGAGCTGGCCTGCTACCTGTGCTGGTCGCCCCGCACCGCCAGCAGCCGGGCCAGAGAGGGGCCGGCCTCCTGTGGACAACTTTCCGGCCCGCGACCCGAGGGTCGTAGCCGTCTTGTCACTGGCAGCCACGACGGGCCGATGATCTGCCTGACCATGAATGAGATCCGGCGGATGCACGCGCTGCTGTGCCGCCCGGCCCACCCGCCGCACCACCACCTGCGCTGGTCCACCTGGCGCCGTCGCCACCAGGCCCGCGCCCGCCACTGCCACACCAGCGACGACGGCTGCGGCAGTGAGCCCGCCCCGCCGGGCCGGCGCGCCGGCTGGCCAGCGGCCCGGCGCCGCGCGACGATCCTGGCATGGCAGCAACCCCCGAGGTCCCCCAGCCCGCCTGCCATGTCCTGGCCCTGCCCGAAGACTGCAACTGCGGCATGTGCACCCCGGCGTGGATGCGGCGGCGCGGCAAGCAGAAACGGTACTCCGAGCCGGTCAGCCTGGCCGGCGCCATGCAGCGGGAGGACCACGCCGCCTGGCCGGGCATGGTAGCCCAGCACGCGGCCTGCCTGATCGCGCTGACCACGGCCGCCGCCCACGCCGTGACCGCCGATCCCGGCGGCGAGTTCGGCACGCCCGAGGTCGGCTTGCCCGTGCTCATGTTCGCCGGCGAGCTCGCCGCCGTCGTGCAGCCAGGCGAGCATCGTGACCAGCTGCCAGCCAGCCTCGTCGCGGCCAGCGAGCAAGCCGTCACCACCGCAACCCTCACCGCCGCAGGATGCCTCGCCGGCCTACTCGACGCTGTCCAGACCCTGTCCGCGCTCGCCAGCTAAAGATCTTTATCGGCGGACGTTAGCAAGGCGTCGAGTGCGTGTCTCGTCCAAGGCCTGCCGGGCCGCGGCCGTTCCGGCCTGGCTCGATTGCATCGCCTACGATGGTCAGCACGCGGCCGGTGTTTGCGCCCTCGATGGTGTCATGCGCGTGACCGCCGCAAGGGCACACCCTGATACGCCGTCATCCGTCGTGACCGCGGGAGGCAGCTTCGATGGCCGGGCTCGAGCACGAGATGGCAGCAGGGGATGGCCGTGGCCGCCTGCGGGCCTCTGACGCCGACCGCGAGCGCGTGATCGGCACGCTCAAGGCCGCCTACGTGTACGGCCTGGTGACCAAAGATGAGTTCGACGCGAGGGTCAGCCAGACGCTCGCTGCGCGCACCTACGCCGAGCTGGCCGTCATTACCGCTGACATCCCTGCCGGGCTGGCCCCGGCGCCGCCGCCGCTAACGCCCGCACCGGCAAGAGCCAGTGCCCCGGTAGCCGCGAACCTCACCGCGAGGAACCGCGCGGTCATGGCGACCGCCATTGTCGCGGGCCTGGCCTTCGTCGCCTCCCTCGTTATCGGTCCGGTGGCAGTGGCGGGATTGCCGCTGTCGGTTCTGCTGCTGCTCGGCGCGGCCGGGAGCGCTTCATTGTCCATGTTCCTGCTCGGAATCCAGATGCCCTCGCAGCGCACCAAGCGCCCCGGCGGCCAGCCGCCGCCACAGCGGGGAGTTGACTGTGGCCCAGGCTCTGCTCACCGGGCGATATCTGCCACCTCGGCAGAACGGTTCCCGCACGCCGGCCAGCCACGACGGCGGAGCAAGGCCGACGCAGCCCGGCGCCATTCTCTGTGGCCGCAGTTGTCCAGCTAGCCCAGGGAATCGCATCCTCGCGACATCGTGGCGCCAAACCGCGCGCGCCAGCCTGCAACCTCCGCCGTTTGAGATCTGCAGACCAGCACCTCCGCCATTCAGTTAGCCGAGATCACTAACTGCGGCTGCCCTACTAAGAGCCGGCCTGCGCGTTCTCGGTCTTGATGGTGGCGGACAAATCGATCCCTTGATCTGTGGCGTGCGCGACGAGCAGTCGGCTGATGAGCCGGGACAGAGCATCGCGATCTGATGGCGGCAGGCGCTCGAGCAGCAGCGAGATGTCCGCCTCGAAGCGAGCCGCGCCAGCGAACGCGAGCGACCGGCCGTGGTCGGTGAGGCTGACCAGCACGGCCCGCCGATCCGCGGTGGACGGGACACGCACGACCAGGCCGCGGCGCTCCGCGCGGTCGACCAGCCCCGTCACGCTGGACTTGTCCAGGCCCAGGAGCCTGGCCAGCTCGTTCATGGTCGGCCTGCGGTCCCGCAGCACGCCGAGCAGCCGCGTCTGGATGATCGAAAGGTCATGCTCGCGGGCCCGGCGCTCGAGGATGCCCTGGACCAGGAAGGAGAGTTGCGCCAGTCCGTCGGCAGGGCTCAACGTCTCGGGCCCTGCGGGCGGTGCGGAGGTGCCGGCCGGCCGGGTTGTCATGCCGGCAGTGTACTTGACTTAGTTCGTGCCACCAACTAAATTAGTACGTGACACCAACTGAATGGGAACCGGCAGGACTTCAGGAGGAACGTCTGCATGGCCACCATGAACGCCGCCGTCGTGACATCGTTCGGCGAGCCGCCGCACTACCAGCAATTCGAGGTCCCACAGCCCGCCAGCGACCAGGAGGTCCTCGTCGACGTCCTCGCCGTCGGCCTGCATCCGCGGGTCCGGGCCGGGGCCGCGGGAGCCCACTACACCAGCACCGGCACGCTGCCCATGATTCCCGGCATCGACGGCGTCGGCCGCCGGCCGGACGGGGGGCGGGTCTACTTCGCGGCCGGCGACGACCGCTTCGGCACGATGGCCGACCAAGCCGTCGTCGACCTGCGACGCGCCATCGAGCTGCGCGCCGACGTCGACGTCGCGAAGGTGGCCGCCGCGATGAACCCGGCCATGTCGTCGTGGGTGGCGTTGCGGCGCCGCGTCCCCCTCGAGCCCGGCCAGAGCGTCCTGGTGCTCGGCGCGACGGGGAACGCCGGGACGATGGCGGTCCAGATCGCCAAACGACTTGGCGCCGGGCGCGTGGTCGGCGCCGGACGCGATCCGGGGCGGCTCAGCGCGCTCACGGCGCTCGGCGCCGACGAGGTCGTCCAGCTGACCGATGACGGTGATGCCACGGACAGAGCGCTCGGCGCGGCAGCCGGTCAGGTCGACATCGTCATCGACTACATATGGGGCAGGCCGGCCCAGCGGGCCATCATGGCGCTCCTCACCGCGCGTTCGGATCGCAGCCGCGCGATGAACTGGATCCAGATCGGCGCGACGGCGGGCCCGACGATCGAGCTGCCCTCGGTCGCGCTGCGCTCAGCGAACCTCCGCCTCCAGGGCAACGGCCAGGGCGCCGTCACCACCGCGGCTTACCTCGCCGAGCTGCCGTCACTCGTCGACGAGATCGATGCCGGCACGATCGCGGCCAAGCCGAACACGATGCCCCTGGCGGACGTGGAGGCCATCTGGACCCGGCCAGACCCGCCAGGCGAGCGCACCGTGCTCGTGCCGTAGCCGATGTCATGCCGTCCCCATAAGTCTCATCACGCCGGCCCCGTCGTTAACCGGCCCCGCGGCGGCACTTGCTGGAGGCGGCCCCACGAGCGGCTGCAAAGTTTGGCAGGTCGTCTGCGACAGCGGCCTGCAGACGAAGTAGCGCCAGATCGACCCGTTCGGTGCGCCCATTGACCACGGCCTACCCGCCCGTCGCGGCTGGGCTTCGCTGGTAGGCCGGGAATGGTCCGCCAGCCCGCTCGAGCCTTAGCTAAAGCGAGCCGGACGAGCTCGCCGACAGAGGGGAGAGCGCCTCGATGATCTCGCCGGTGCTGACGATCGCATTGACGTAGTTCGGGAGGTTGATGTCGAGCGCGACGTGCATCTCCTCCGCCGAAAGGCTCGCGGTCGCGTCCTTTACCACCGTGGCGTCGTAGCCGAGCTCGGCGGCAAAGCGGGCCGTTGCCTCGAGGCAGGTATTCGCGAGCAGCCCGATGATGATCAGGCGGTGGAGCCCGTGCACCTTGAGCTGCTGATCCAGATCGGTATTGGCGAAGCCGCTGGAGCACCAGTGTTCGTGGGCGACGATATCGCCGGGCAGGGGCCCGAATCCAGAGCGGATCTCGCCGCGCCAGGTGCCGTACTCGAAGCTCTTGTGCCGCCAGTTTGATCTCTGGATCGGCGCGATGTACTTCCAGGTCTCATAGTCGCCAGGCCGGTACCGATGATGAAGCGCGTAGCAGACCCGCAGGCCCGCCTGGCGCGAGGTACTGAGGATCTGCTGCATGTTGGGGACGCAGTTGTTGGCTTCGGCCACCCCTTTCAGGCGGTCCCAGTAAAGTCCGCCGTCGGAGATGAAGTCGTTGTAAGGGTCAATCACGAGCAGGGCCGTGATCCCTGTGTCGTAGGAGAGCCCGGTCACGGTTCCTCCGGTTCACTTCCTTGCCAGGACGCGACGCTTAGTGCCGCGGGTTGGTGGTTGCTTCATGGAGTGTCCGGCGGGCATCCCGACCGGATGCGTGCTCCTGGCCGCTGTTTCTCTCGCCCGGTCCAGCTCGCAGCAACCTGACCCTAGGTCAGTCCACAGCATGTTGTTGCCCGGCGCGGGCCGGGGTACAAACACGGTGTGTCACGGGCCCGGCACGCCAGCGGTCCGCGATCCTGAGGCAGTGCTAACTATGCCGCTGGTGCGGGGACGGGTCGCTGGCCGCAAACGGCCAGGGGGAGCCGTCCGGTCCGGGCTGTCCGTCGCCGGCATTCAGTACAGGGTGGGAACCTATGTCCCATGAAACTGTGATCCGTTCCTTCCGGGCCGACATTCCCGGCGAAGTGATCGCCGACCTCCGGCGGCGCATCACCACGACGCGCTGGCCGTCTACGGAGCTGGTCAAAGACCGGTCGCAGGGCGTGCAACTGGCCACGATCCAGGAGCTCGCCCGCTATTGGACGACCGATTACGACTGGCACAGGTGCGAAGCGAGGCTGAACGCGCTGCCGCAGTTCAAGACCGAGATCGACGGCGTGGACATCCACTTCATCCACGTCAAGTCGCCGCACGCGGACGCGCTGCCGCTGATCATCACGCACGGCTGGCCCGGCTCGGTGATCGAGCTGCTCGAGGTCATCGGCCCGCTCACCGACCCGGTCGCGCACGGCGGCTCCGCCGAGGACGCGTTCGACCTGGTGCTGCCCTCGCTGCCCGGCTACGGTTTTTCCGCCGAGCCGGCCGAGACTGGCTGGGACCCCGGCCGCATCGCGCGCGCGTGGGCGGAGCTGATGCGCCGCCTGGGCTATACACGCTACGTCGCCCAGGGCGGCGACCAGGGCGCCGCCGTCACCGACGCGATGGGCGCCCAGGCACCAGAGGGGCTGACCGGCATCCACCTGAACTTCCTCAGGCAGGCGGTGGCCAGCGTCAGCGGACTGCCCGCGGACTCTGCGGAAGAACGCGCCGCCCTCGCCGCGATCGGCACCTTCAGGACCAGCGGCTCCGG
>JASHPR010000530.1 GCA_030038015.1 Streptosporangiaceae bacterium | reverse complement strand
GCCCAGGCTGCGGGTCGTGGTGAGCGTGTCGATCTTGACGGTCTCACCCGGCTTAAAGTTGAAGTTGCGGTTGCCGGACCCGAAGAACGACCCGGCGGTCGGCGCCTTGGTGACCGTCGCGTCCGTGCCAACCCCGTACAGGTTCTGCAGCACCTTGCCCTGCGCGGCCTTGACCCCCGACGATGCCGCGGTCACCGTGATCACAAGGCCGATACCCAAGGCCAGGCCCACGGAGATGAAAATGGCCTGGCGCATCCTCCGGCGCAGCTCACGCCGGAGATACGTGAAAAACATGTGAGCTCCTCAGGGAAGCCGGGTCCGCACGAAAGCGGGCCGAGCCATCCACGGCGCGGACCACCCACGCCGGGCGCATGATCCTGCGCCCGTCTAGATGATGGAGGTCATCTCTGAATGGATGCTGAAGGAGTTCTGCGAAGTTGCCGGAATCAGCCGGCCAGCCCGCTCCGGCCGTAAAGCAGCAGCCAGATATCGGAGGTATGCCACTGGCGGACCAGGCGGAAGCCCAGCCCAGCGAGCAGCGGATCGCGCGGGCGCGAGCCCAGCTTGACCAGCCAGACCCGCCGGACGTGGGCGAGCCGCCCCCGGATCACGGGGGCATGCGCCTCGGTGCCGGCCAGGTTGCCCGCCTGGGCCGGGGTCCTGGCCTGCCCGACGTCGTCGAGCCTGTCGAAGCCCCCCGGGTAGGCGGCTGGGAAGTACTTCGAGTCGGTGCCGAGGTACAGCACGGCGTCCCCCGGGCGCCTCGCCGCCGCCACGATCGCGTTCGCCGCCCTGATGTTGGTCCCGTGACCGTCCGGCGAGCGCGCGGCGAGCTGCGACCCCGCCCCGAGCAGCGCGATCACCCCGAAGGCGACCGCGGCAGGCACCCACCCGAGCACTCCGGCCGACGGCGTCACCAGGGCGGCCAGGCCGGCCCCCGCGATCAGCGCGGCGGCGGGCGCGCAGAACAGGACGTAGCGGAATGTGTAGACGGGCGAGGCGTAAGAGACGCCGATCAGCACCGCGGGCGGCAGCAGCAGCCAGGGCAGGCACAGCGCGAAGAGCTCCGGCGGGAAGGCCGCCCGCAGCGGGCGCCTGGTGAGCGCGCTCAGCAGGATCCCGGCGGCGACCGCCAGGCAGGCCGCGGCCGCCATCTGGGCCGGGCCGATGAGCCTCCTCAGCCCCCCGACCGCGACGAGCAGCGGGGTCGTGGTGAGCCAGCTCAGCGTGCCCCGCTGCGCGATGCCCAGCGCCAGGATCGGGCTGGCCAGCACGAACGTCCCGGCTGCCGCCGCGAGCCAGCCCGCCGCCAGCGAAAGCCCGGCCCTGCGGCCGGCCTGCCGCCAGGCCCGCGCCGCCGCCACCGCCACGGTGATGGCGTGCGCGCCGACGATCAGCAGGCTGAACACGTTCAGGCTGCCCATCACGCCCAGGCACACCGCGTAGCCGGCCAGCCACCCGGCCCGGCGCCCGGGCGCGGTCAGCGTGCGGACCAGCAGGTAGCTCCCGGTGGTGGCCAGCGCGGTGACGATCGCGTACTCCCTCGCGTCCTGCGCGTAGAGGCTGATCTGCGGCAGCACCGCGAAGAGCAGCCCGGCCGCGAGCCCGGCGGCCGGGGACACCAGCCTGCGGCCCAGCGCGGCCACGGCGGCCGCAGCGCAGGCCATCGCCACCACCGACGGCAGCCTGGTGACCAGCTCCCCGGTCCCGCCGAGCCTGACCATGACCCAGATGAGCATGTAGTAGACGCCGTGCACCGCGTCGACGTGGCCCATCATCCGCAGCAGCTGGGAGAACGGGCGCTGCACGGCGGTCATCGTCGCCGCCTCGTCGCGCCAGTACGACGGGCCGGTGATCCGCCACAGTCCGATCCCGAGCATGGCCACGGGGGGCAGCACGCGCATCCAGGCCGGCCCGGCGTCGAAGGCGGCCGGGCGGCCCGCGCCCTGGCCGACGGCTGCGGTGGCGTCGCCGCTGAGGACAGCGCGGCCAGCGGGCGGCGTCATGGGCTCACGCCAGCGGTGGCCGAGGCGGCCTGGACGGCAGGGCGCTCGTAGAGGAACAGCCAGATGTCGCTGGTCCGCCAGGCGCGCACCAGCCGGAAGTTCAGGCCGTTGAGGATGACCAGCGGCGCGGGGTGGCCGTACTCGATGACCCATACCCTGTGCACCTGGGTCAGCTTCTGCCGCACCACGGGGTCGGGGAGGAACGTGCCGATGAGCGTGGCCGACTGGATCGGCGACTCGGCCTGGGCCACGGGGATGAGCTGCCGGATCCCGTACGGGTAGGCCTGCGCGAAGTTCTCCGCCTTGAACTCCAGGACGGCGTCGCCCGGGCGCCTGTTGTCCGCCACGATCCGGTCGGCCTGCCTCACGTTGTCCCCGTGCCCGTCCGGGGTGCGCACGTGCTGCTGCGCCGGCACCCCGAGCAGCGCGATCACGGCAAGCGCGGCCGTGCCGGCCACCCACCCGAGCGAGGCCAGCGCGGCGCCCGCGAGCAGCGCGATCGCCGGGATGCAGACCAGCACGTAGCGCAGCGTGTACACCGGGGTGATCACCGAGGCGGCCAGCAGGATCGCCGGGGGCAGGATCAGCCAGGGCAGGCACAGCGCGGGCAGCGAGGCCGGCCAGTTGGCCCGCAGCCGCTGCCGGCCGAGCAGGGCGCTGACCACCACCCCGGCGGCGACGGCCAGGATCACGGCATCCGCCATGGTTGCCGGGCCGACCAGCTGGCGCAGGTTCTTGATCGCGCCGAGCCCCGGCGGCGAGAGCCAGGACAGCGTTCCGCGCTGCACGAAACCGAGGGCCAGCACCGGGCTGGACAGCAGCAGGCCCGCCGCGGCGGCGGCGAGCCAGCCAAGCGCCAGCGCCCTCGCGGCCCCGGCGCGGTCGCCGCGCTCACTCCTGCCGTAACGGCCAGGGCTGGTCTCGCGCAGGCACCGCAGCGCCACGGTCACCGCGTGCGCGACGATCAGCAGCAGGCCGAAGATGTCGACGATGCCCAGCGCGGCCAGGCACGCGGCGTAGCCGGTCAGCCAGCGGTGCCTGGTGGCCGCCCCGGCCTGCATGGCCCGCACCAGCAGGTAGCTGGCCAGCGCGGCCAGCGCGACCACGATGGCGTACGGCCTGGCGTCCTGCCCGTACAGGCTGACCTCCGGGAGGACCGCGAAGACCAGGCCGGAGGCGAGCCCCGCCCGCGGTGAGATCAGCCGTCGGCCCAGGGCAGCCACGGCCGCCGCCGCGCCGGCCATGGCCACCGCCGACGGGAGCCTGGTCACCAGCTCTCCGGTGCCGCCCAGCCGCACCGCCACCCAGATCAGGATGTAGTAGGCGCCGTGCACGGCGTCGATGTTCCCGAGCGTCTGCAGCAGGTTGCCGAACGGCCGCTGCGCCGC
>JASHPR010000529.1 GCA_030038015.1 Streptosporangiaceae bacterium | reverse complement strand
ATTTGCGCAGCACGGCGCTGGCCCGGCCGCTGGTCGACGGCGCTTTCACCGGGCCGCTGTACACCGCGGAAGCCAGGTCGGCTGCGTCGCGGCCGTACCGCTGCGCCCGCTGCCACGGGGTGCACCAGGTCGGGCCGGGTGGCCGGTTCCCGCGGATCGCCGCGCTGCAGGCGGCCGGCTGCCCGCAGTGCGGTGGCACCGTGTTCCGGCCGATGCCGCTGCAACCGCGCCGCAGAGGTACATGACCGACGATGCCCGAATTGAAGAGTGCGAGGATGAACTACGTGATCAGGGAGGCCGCAGCGGGCGACCTCGATGCGATCGCCGGGTTCGAGGTCGAGATCGCCCAGGTGTCGTTCGGCGACGAGGCCGTCACCGACGCCGGGCTGCACCGCAGGCGGGTCGGCGGCGCGCTGGGCAAGCCTGGCGAGATCACGCTGGTCGCGGCCGACGAGGCCGCCCCCGGCACCCCGCTGGGCTGGGCCTGGCTGTCCGCCCGCACAAACTCGCTGACCGGGGCCAGGTACGGCAACTTCAGGTCGCTGGCCGTCGCCGACGTCCCCGGCCGGAGCCAGATCGGCGAGCTGCTGCTCGCCGCGGTGCTGGACGCCGCCCGGGATGCCGGGCTGCTCCAGCTGACCGGCAAGGTGCACGCGAGGAACCTCGGCATGCGGGCGCTGTACCGGAAGTTCGGGTTCGAGGCGGCGCACATCACGATGGAGAAACGGATGGCCGGGGAGCGGGGCAAGGATGCGCCGGGCGGAGCGCACGGGGAGGGCAGCCGGGCATGATGGTCAAGTGCGTGATCTGGGATCTCGACAACACCCTCCTGTCGGGGGTGTACCTCGAGTCAGGGTCCCGGCCGCCCCCGCCCGACCCTGCCATGCTGGCCGTGGCGGCTGAGCTGCGCGACCGCGGCATCATCCACGCGATCGCCAGCAGGAACCCGCCGGAGGCGGCGCGGTACGCCGAGCGGGCCACCGGCCTGGCGTTCGCGGGCGCCGAATGCGGCTGGGACCGCAAGTCAGACGCTGTGCGGCGGATAGCCGCCGACCTGGGCATCGCGGCGGACGCGGTGGCCTTCGTGGACGACGACCTTTACGAGCGGGCAGAGGTCTCGTTGCGCGTGCCCGAGGCGCTGGTGCTGTCGCCCGAGGACATGCCCGACGCGCTCGGCTGGCCGGAGTTCAGCCCCCCGGTGGTCACCGACGAGGCGCGACGCCGCGCCGGCATGTACGCCGAGCGGCGGCTGCGGCAGCAGGAGGCACGGGCCTTCGCCGGGTCCAGGGACGAGTTCCTGCGCCACTGCGGAACCGAGGTGGCGATCGCCCCGGCCACCGCCGCCGACGTGCCGCGCCTGCACGAGCTGTCGGTGCGAACCCACCAGTTCAACTCGGCCGGCCAGGAGGTGGCCGAGCCGGCCCTGCGCGCGCTGATCGGCTCCCCCGGGCACCAGGTCACCAGCGTGCGCCTGCGCGACAGGTTCGGCGACGACGGCATGGTCGGCGGCTGCGTCGTGGAGACCGGCGGGAGCACGTGGACCGTGACGCTGCTGATGATGTCCTGCCGGGCCATGGGCCGCGGGGTCATCGAGGCGCTGCTGGCCCGGCTGGCCCGGTCGGCCGCCGCGGAGGGCGCGGCCGCCCTGACGGTTCCGTGCCTGGTCAGCCCCAGAAACGTCCCGCTCAGGCTGGCGCTGGCCGGGGCCGGGTTCCGCGCCGCCGAGGGCGGGCCGCCGGGCCGGCCGGCGGCCCTCTTCACCCGGCCGCTGTCCGGGCCGCTGCCGGAGCTGCCCGGCTGGGTGGCGGGCGAGGCGGCCAGGCGGTGACCGGCACGGCCGCGCCCGACGTCGTCGGCGAGCTGCGCGAGATCCTGGCGCAGGCGACCGGGCGCGCGGAGCTGATCACCGTCAGCGAGCAGGTGCCGCTGTTCGGCGCCGGGGTCGGGCTCGACTCGCTGACCGGCACGCTGCTGCTCCGCGAGGTCCGCCTCCGGTTCGGCGTGGACGTGGCCGGCGAGGACCTCAATCTCGACGCGCTCGCCACGCTGGGCACCCTCGCCGCGTTCATCGAGGAACGGCTGGGCTGACCGGCTCGCGGTACATTCGTGGGATGAGCGCGGTATTCGCGGTCGATGCGTGCCGGACCCCGGTCGGCCGGATCAAGGGAGCCCTGGCCGGGGTGCGCCCGGACCACCTGACGGCGGACGTGATCCGCGCGCTGATCGCCCGCAACCGGTGGCTCGACCCGGCGCGCATCGACGACGTGTACTGGGGCGCCGCCAACCAGGCCGGCGAGGACAACAGGAACGTGGCGCGGATGGGCGTGCTGCTGGCGGGCCTGCCGGTGGAGGTCCCCGGGGCGACGGTGAACCGGCTCTGCGGGTCGGGCATGGAGGCGATCTCCGCCGCGGCGCGGGCCATCGCAGCTGGCGACGCCGACATCTGCCTGGCGGGCGGGACCGAGTCGATGACCCGCGCGCCCTTTGTGCTCCCCCGCGCGGCCGAGCCGTTCCCCCGGGACGCCGGGGTGGCAGACACCAGGCTGGGCTGGCGGCTGGTGAGCCCGCTCATGCAGCAGATCTACCCGCCGGTCAGCCTGGGCGAGACCGCGGAGAACGTCGCCGAGCGCTACGGGGTCGACAGGGACCGGCAGGACCGGTTCGCGCTGCAGAGCCACCAGCGGGCAGCCCGCGCCGCGGCCGCCGGGGTGCTCGCCGAGGAGATCATCCCGGTCGCCGCCCCCGGCCGGGACGCGCCGGTCGAGGTGACCGCCGACGAGGGGATCAGGCCGGAACTGACCCTGGACGAGCTGGCCGCGCGCAAGCCAGCTTTCCGGGCCGGTGGCACCGTGACCGGGGGCAATTCCTCGCCGCTCAACGACGGCTCGGCTGGCCTGCTGCTGATGTCCGAGCGGGCGGCGTCCGCCGCCGGGGTGCGGCCGATCGCCAGGTACGCCGGCACGGCAGCCGCGGGGGTGCACCCGGATTTCATGGGCATCGGCCCCGTGCCCGCGATGACCCGGCTGCTCGCCAGGGCCGGCTGGCAGGTGGGCGATCTCGGCCTGGTGGAGGTCAACGAGGCCTTCGCCGCGCAGGCCGTGGCGGTCATCGACGAGCTCAAGCTCGACCCGGAGCTGGTCAACATGAACGGCGGGGCGATCGCCATCGGCCACCCGCTCGGCTGCTCGGGCGCCAGGATCACCACCACGCTGCTGCACGAGCTCCGGCGGCGGGGCGCCGGGCGGGCCGCCGCGACGATGTGCATCGGCGTCGGGCAGGGCATCGCCACCCTGTGGGAGGCCCCCTAGCTCCCCCCGTATCCTGGGCGCACCGCCCGCGAGCGAGCGGGCTGGCCGGGGAGCAGCGAGGCAGGATGCCAAAGGCAGCGGCTGAGGACGTGGCCGCGGGCGACTCGCAGGAGCGGGTCGTTACGATCCCGAACGCGATCAGCGTCGCCCGCCTGGCCGGCGTGCCCGTGTTCCTCTGGCTGGTGCTCGGCCCGCGCAGCCAGGCGGGGGACTGGTGGGCCGTCGGGCTGCTGATCGCCGCCGGGCTGTCCGACTGGCTGGACGGCAAGATCGCCCGGGCGCTGAACCAGCAGAGCCGGATCGGCGAGGTGCTGGACCCGGCGGCGGACCGGCTCTACATCGTGGCCACCGTGGCCGCGCTCGCCATCAGGGCCATCATCCCGTGGTGGCTGGTCGGCCTGCTGGCCGCGCGGGAGCTGCTGCTCGTCGCGGTGCTGGCCATCCTGCGGCGGCGCGCCTACGGGCCGCTGCAGGTCAGCTTCATCGGCAAGGCAGCCACGCTGGCGCTGCTCTACGCGTTCCCGTTGCTCTTCCTTGGGGCGCATCCGGCCGCGTACGCCGAGACCGCCAGAATCGCAGGTTGGGCCTTTGCGATCTGGGGAAGTGCACTGTACTGGTGTGCCGGGCTGTTGTACGTGGAGCAGGCGCGACGCATACTGCGGGGGGAATCGGGGAGCCGTCCCGGCCGGGCGGCGCTGCGGGGAGATCAAGGGACATATCCCTCTGGTTGACCCCGGGAGGTAGGGAGGCTGGGCTGCGGTGAAGGCTGTCGTGATGGCGGGCGGGGAGGGCACCCGGCTGCGCCCGATGACCGCTAACCAGCCCAAGCCGATGCTCCCCGTGGTCAACCGGCCGATCATGGAGCACGTGCTGCTGCTGCTGCGGCGGCACGGCTTCGACGAGACCGTGGTCACCGTGCAGTTCCTCGCGTCGATGGTGCGCAACTACTTCGGCGACGGCGAGGACTTCGGGATGAGCCTGCAGTACGCCACCGAGGAGACCCCGCTCGGCACGGCGGGCAGCGTGCGGAACGCCGAAGACGCCCTGCGCGACCAGCCGTTCCTGGTGATATCCGGCGATGCGATCACTGATATCGACCTGTCCGACCTCGTCCGCTTCCACAAGGACAGCGGCGCGCTGGTGACCGTTGGGCTGACCCGGGTGCCCGACCCCCTGGAGTTCGGGATCATCATCGCGGGCGAGGACGGGCGGATCCAGCGCTTCCTGGAGAAGCCGACCTGGGGGCAGGTGTTCTCGGACACCGTGAACACCGGCATCTACGTGATGGAGCCCGAGGTGCTCGCCGAGGTCCCGGTGGGCGAGATGGCCGACTGGTCCGGTGACGTCTTCCCGCGGCTGCTCGAGCGCGGCGCGCCGCTGTACGGCTACATCGCCGACGGCTACTGGGAGGACGTCGGCACGCATGAGAGCTATCTCAAAGCCCAGGCGGACGTGCTGCTCGGCCGGGTGCAGGCGGAGATCGACGGCTTCGAGGTGTCGCCGGGCGTCTGGGTCGCCGAGGGCGCCGAGGTCGACCCGGACGCGACGCTCAGCGGCCCGCTCGCGATCGGGGACTACGCCAAGATCGAGGGCGGCGCCCAGGTCCGCGAGTACACCGTTGTCGGCAGCAACGTGGTGGTCAAGGAAGGCGCTTTCCTGCACCGGGCGGTCGTGCACAGCAACGTGTACGTCGGGGCCGGCGCCACGCTGCGCGGCTGCGTGGTCGGCAAGAACACCGACGTCATGCGGGCGGCCAGGGTCGAGGAGTCGGCAGTGGTCGGGGACGAGTGCGTGATCGAGCCCGAGGCGTACGTCTCCGCCAGCGTCAAGGTGTACCCGTTCAAGACGATCGAGGCCGGCGCCGTGGTCAACACCAGCGTGATCTGGGAGTCCCGCGGGCAGCGCACGCTGTTCGGGCCCCGCGGGGTGTCCGGCCTGGTCAACGTGGAGATCACCCCGGAACTGTGCGTGCGGCTGGCCAGCGCCTACGCGACCACGCTGCGGAAGGGCACCACGGTCACCACGTCGCGTGACGTGTCGCGCGCGGCGCGGGCGCTGAAGCGCGCGGTACACGGCGCGCTCAACGCGAGCGCGATCAACGTGGTCGACCTGGAGGCCCAGCCGCTGCCGGTGGCCAGGTTCGAGACCGCACGCAGCGAGTACAGCGGGGGGATCGCGCTGCGCACCACGCCGGGCGATCTGCAGTCCATCGACATCATCTTCCTTGACTCCGACGGCGCCGACATGTCGCAGACCGCGCAGCGGAGGCTGGAGCGCGTCTTCTCCCGGCAGGAGTACCGGCGCGCGTTCCCCGGCGAGATCGCCGAACTGAGCTACCCGCCGCGCGTGGTTGAGGCGTACACCCACGCCCTGCTCCGCGCCATCGACATGAACGGCGTCCGCGGGGCCGGCCTGAAGGTCGTCGTCGACTGCGCGGGCGGCACCGCGTCCCTGGTGCTGCCCGGGCTGCTCGGCCGGATCGGCGTGGACGTGCTGACCGTCAACAACCGGCTGGACGAGGCCGCGCCGACGCAGTCGCTGGCGCAGGTCAGGGCCGGGATGCAGCGGCTCGCCGAGCTGGTCTCGTCGTCGCGTGCGGCATTCGGCGTCAGGTTCGACCCGGTGGGCGAGCGCATCGCGCTGGTCGACGACAAGGGCGCCCTGGTCAGCGACGAGCGGGCGCTGCTCGTCGTTCTCGACCTGGTCGCTGCGGAGCGGCGCAGCGGGAGGGTCGCGCTGCCGGTCACCACCACCAGGGTCGCCGAGCGGGTGTGCCGGTTCCACTCCGTGCAGGTGGACTGGACGCCCACCTCGCTGCACGGGCTTTACGAGGCCACGGCCGCCGAGGACGTGATCTTTGCGGGGGACGGCCGTGGCGGCTTCGTGGTGCCCGAGTTCTCCCGGTCGATCGACGGCATCGCCGCGTTCGCCCGGCTGACCGGCCTGGTCGCGCGGACCAGGCTCACGCTCAGCCAGATCGACGCCAGGATTCCCGTCGCGCACCTGCTCAAGCGCTCCATGCCGACCCCGTGGGCCGCCAAGGGCAGCGTGATGCGGATCGTGGTGGAGGAGGCCGGGGAGCGCAGGGTCGACACCACCGACGGGGTTCGCGTGGAAGAGCCCGACGGGGGCTGGATCCTGGTCCTGCCCGACCCGTCGGATGCCGTCACCCACCTGTGGGCCGAGGGGACCGACAGCGACTCGGCGCAGGCCCTGCTCGACCAGTGGGCCGCAGTGGTGGCCCGCGCCGGCCGCTGACCTCGGCCTCGGCCCCCCGCCCGTCCCGCCGCGGCCGCCCGGGCTGCCGCAGAGTGAACGCGCAAGGCCCCCCGGCATGAGAGAATCGCTGAATTGCACGGAGCGGTGGCGCGTCGGAGGTGCGGCCAGGATGTGGCGTAGGCGTCGCGACAAGGCGCGCGCGGGAGCCGCGCGCGCGGACGCTGCCGCGCCGGGGGACAACCACCTGGCCGGCCGGAATTCCGGCAGCCTGCCGGGCCGAGGACGGCGTGCGTGGCGCATGGACCGGCGCGGTGCGGCGCGGGTAGCGTTGACTGCGCCAGCGGAGTTCTCGCGGCGAATGGCGCAGGACCAGCCGGCAGACATGGTTCCCGCCCAGGCCGGATGGCCGGCGAATGGGAGGCTAGGCAGGGGCATGGCCAGCGTGTACTGCATCAGGTGCGGTCAGGAGAACCCTGAGGGGGCGCGCTTCTGCTCGCAGTGCGGCAACCCGCTCGCCCGCGGCTCCGGCGAGGGCGCGGCCGAGACCACGTCGATCATCTCCCTCGACGCCGGCGAAACCGAGTTCGGTGACGAGTCGGTCGCCGACGCCGCGACCCTTGACACCCTCCCGGCCGGGACGGCCCTGCTGGTCGTCCGGCGTGGCCCCAACGCCGGCAGCAGGTTCCTGCTCGACAGCGACCTCACCCTGGTGGGCAGGCACCCGGACAGCGACATCTTCCTCGACGACGTGACGGTCTCCCGGCGGCACGCGGAGTTCTACCGGTCGGGCAACCGCTTCACCGTGCGCGATGTGGGCAGCCTCAACGGGACCTACGTGAACCGGGAAAGGATCGAGGAGACGGACCTGACCGGCGGCGACGAGGTCCAGGTGGGCAAGTTCCGCCTGGTGTTCCTGCTCGGCCCGCGCTCGCAGGCGGAGCATGGCAACGGGGGCGCACAGGTCGGGGGATGAGCGCACAGCCTGCCCGGGCATACCTCGGCATCGGCGAGGTGCTCATCCGCCTTCAGGATGAGTTCCCTGACGTCAGCGTCTCCAAGATCCGTTTCCTGGAGTCGGAGGGGCTGATCGAGCCTGCCCGTTCCCCCTCCGGGTACCGCAGGTTCGACGAAGCCGACGTGGAGCGGCTCCGGTACATCCTGACCGCCCAGCGTGACCAGTACCTCCCGCTGCGGGTGATCAAGGAGCGGCTGCTGCCGGGCGCCGCCGACGCGGCCCCGGCCGGCCCGGCCCGCGGGGGCGGCGGCGCCGGGA
>JASHPR010000046.1 GCA_030038015.1 Streptosporangiaceae bacterium | reverse complement strand
CCGGGCTGCGTGGCGGTGGTGACCAGCCGGGACACGCTTGCGGGCCTGGTCGCCCGTGACGGTGCCCGCCGCGTGCTGCTGGACGTCCTGCCTTCGGCCGATGCGGTGGCGCTGCTGCGGGCGCTGATCGGATCGCGGGTGGACGCGGAGCCGCAGGCGGCGGCCCGGCTGGCGGCCTTGTGCTGCTGCCTGCCGCTGGCGCTGCGGGTGACTGCCGAGCTCGCCGCTGCCCGCCCGGCGCTGGCGCTGGACTCGCTCGCCGGCGAGCTGGACGGCCAGGGCCGGCTCGATGCGCTGGAGGCCGGCGGGGATCAGGCCACGGCGGTGCGGGCAGTGTTCTCCTGGTCCTGCAGCTACCTGCCGCCCCGCGCGGCCCGGGCGTTCCGGCTGGCTGCCCTGCACCCGGGCGAGGACTTCGACACTTACGCGGTCGCGGCGCTGACCGGGACCAGCCTCCCGGCAGCGGCTCAGGCGCTGGCCGAGCTCACCCGCGCCAGCCTCATCCACCAGACCGACACCGACCGCTACGGGATGCATGATCTGCTGCGCGCCTACGCCGCCGAGCTCACCGCCGCCCAGGACCCCGAAAGCGGCCGGCGCGCGGCGGTGACCGGCTTGCTCGATCACTACCTGCACACCGCGCGCTGCGCAGCCGGCATCCTGTTCGCGGCCGACGCACCGGCACCAGCCGGTGCGCCGGGCGGTGCCTGCGGCGCGGTCGTCAGTGACGAGCCCTCGGCCCGGGCCTGGCTGGATGCCGAGCGGGCGAACCTGACGGCCGTCGCCGCTTATGCGGGCGAGCACGGCTGGCCAGGCCACGCCGTCGGCCTGTCCGCGGCGCTGTTCCGCTATCTCGAGGCGAGAGGCTTTTTCGCCGAGGCGCTGGTGATCCACGGTGCCGCCGCGCGGGCCGCCGCCCGGGCCGGTGACCGCGCCGCCGAGGCGGGCGCGGACATCAACATCGGGGCTGCTTACCTGCGGCTCGGCCGCTGCCGGCTAGCCGAGCGGCACTTCCAGCGCGGTCTCGGGCTGAGCCGTGAGGCCGGTGACCGGCTCAGCGAGCTGCGCGGGCTATTCAACCTGGGCCAGGTCTACATCCGCACAGGCGCTTACCCCGATGCCATTACCAGCTGCCAGCAGGCGCTGGAGCTCAGCCGCGCCACCGGCGACCGGATCCGTGAAGCCCGCGCCCTGGGGGCCCTCGGTCAGATAGCCGCCGGCCAGGGCCGCTACCAGCAGGCTGCCGCAGACCTCGCCCAGGCAGCCGAAGCGAGCCGGGCGGCCGGCGACCTCACCTTCCTGGCCGACTCGCTGATCAGCCTCAGCGAGGCCGCGGTGCGGCAGGGCCGCTACCGCCAGGCCAGGAGGCACCTGGAGGAGGCCAGGACGATTGCCCGCCAGCTCGGCCATGCGATGGCCGAGGCTGCCGTAACCGCCATCCTCGGGTTCGCCGACTTGCGCGAAGGACGCCACCAGCAAGCAGCTCAGCAGCTGCACCAGGCACTCGCGGCATTTCACGAGGCAGGCGTCTCGGACGCTGAAGCTCAAGTGCTGTGCTGGCTCGGCGAACTCGATCTGCAGCTGGGCTGCCCGGCGCAGGCCGCCGACCGCTACCAGCAGGCGCTGACCACCTTCCAGCGAATCACTGAACCCTCCGGGGAGGCCGAAGCACGCAACGGCCTCGGCGAGGCCGCCCGCGCCCAGGGAGCCCTGGAGGACGCCCGCGCGCATCACCAGGCGGCACTGGCCATCGCTGCGCAGATCGCCAGCCCAGAGCAGCAGGCCCGCGCGCACGAAGGGCTCGGCAACCTCAGCACGGCCGTCGGCGACGCTGCCGGAGCCGGCCCTCACTGGCAGCAAGCACTCGCCCTCTACGTCCAGATGGAGACTCCCGAGGCCCAGCGCATCCGCGGCAAGCTGGCCATCTCACCTGTATGACCGAGATGCGGGGCTTGCTGGACGCGGTGACGTCCAGAACTGCCCGAAGCGCCGTGGCCACAGGGCGGGACACGGTGGCGCTCAGGCGGCCACGACCGAAGAAGAGCGGCGGACAAGGAGCGTGGCCGTTGATCACGACTTGGTGTCCGGATACTGGCGCCGTCAGCACCAGGTCCGCTTTGGCGACCAGGCGCAGCATGTGCGGGCTTTCGTGCTCAGGCGGGTCAGGTGGCCGCTACCAGGAGCTCTTCGCCGTTCGAGGTCCGGAGGCCATCCGCCCTGCCCGCGAAGTACCGCCGGTTGAGCGTGTCCGCCGGCACGTGCTCGGCATCCCTGAACCCCGCCTCGCGGGCCAGCGCCAGCACCTCCGGCGGGGAAAAGAAGCTGATGAAAGGCGTGCCGGATGCCCGGGCGCCGTTCTCCGCCATCTGCCGCCCGGGCCGTTCCTCCTCGTCAAGGAGTTCCAGCGGCAGCTGGAACGTCATGACCAGCGTGCAGCCCGGGCCGAGCGAGGCGACCTGGCGCAGCGTGGCCGCGTTCGCTTCCCTGGTCAGGTACATGCTCACCCCGGTTGAGGCCACCACGGCCGGCTGGCTGGCGGCGAACCCGGCAGCCGAGAGCCGCCCCGACCACGATCCGCCTGCCTCGAAATCGACCGGCACCAGCCGCAGCCAGGCGGGGATGCCGTAGCCGAGCTCGGTCAGGCGCCGGCGTTTCCAGGCTTGCGAACCGGGCCGGTCGACCTCGAACACCGTGAGGCGGGAAGCGATGTCCGGCCTGCGCTGAGCGAAGGTGTCCAGGCCGGCGCCCAGGATGACGTACTGGGTGAGACCATGGTCGGCCCGCTCGGCCACCAGGTCCTCGACGAAGCGGGACCGGGCCACGATGCCCGCCCGGAACCGGGTGGTGGCGCCGGGATCCATGTCCGGGCGGTCGCGCCAGCCGTCACCGGGCGCGGCGAGCCGCAGGCCGATCTCGTCGGCAAGCACGTGCGGCGGCGGGTCGACCTGGACGTGCAGCGCCCGCCACAGGGCAACCCGCACCGCGGTGCTGTCCGGTGCCGGCGCCTTCTCGTCGGCCATCAGGCGCTCCGTCTCTTCCCGGTCACGTGCTGGCCGGGGCCTGGAGGCTCCAGAGCCGCCCGTCGGGGTCGCGCACGACCATCTCCCTCGTCCCGTAGTGGGTGTCCTCGAACGGGGTCACCACCTCGACCGAGGGATCGGGTCGGAGCGCGTCCGCGTCGGGCACCTTCAGGGCGATCCGCAACCCGGGCCTGCTAGCAAACTAGCCAGCTGCCTGGCTAGCTGCCCTCGCGCATTCCCGGGCCGCGCCTGGCATCGTGTTGGGTATGCAGCCTCACGGACCCGCTGGCCGCGTGTACGCGGCTGCGGACGTTCACTATCCGGCCGGCGGCGGCGCACGGGCGGCGGCGGTGCTCGCCGCCGATCCGGCGTTCTCGGCGGTGCT
>JASHPR010000045.1 GCA_030038015.1 Streptosporangiaceae bacterium | reverse complement strand
GCCGCGGGCTGGGTCGCGCAGGCCGGCCTCGTTGTCGGTGGCCAGCGCCCGGACGCGCGGGTCGGCGGCCAGTGCCCGGAGCCCGCGGTGCAGGGCGACCCGCACGGCGCCGGGCGACTTGCCGAGGATGCTGGCGACCGCGGGCGTGTCCAGCCCGGCGATGACCCGCAACGCGACGGCGTCCGCCTGATCCTGCGAAAGGCCGGCGAGCATGGCGACCGCCTTCCTGACGGACATGCCGTCGAGGACCTGGTCCTCGACCAGCTGCCCGTCGGCGACACCGTCGAGGCCGCCGGCCACCGGGCTGACGCGGCGCCGCATCCGTGCCCGCGCGGCATCGATGGCCCGGTTCCGCCCGACGGCGAACAGCCAGCGCCGGAAGTCCTCGTCGTCGCCGGCGAACTTGTGCAGATCCCGCACCACCTGCAGCCACGTCTCGCTCGCCACGTCGTCGGGATCGTCGCAGCCGAGCACGTGCAGGTAGCGGAGCAGGCGCGGCTGCAGGGCGCGCCAGAGCTCAAGGAACCCAGCCTCGTCTGCCGACCGGGCCCGCGCGAGTGCCTCGCCCAAGTAGCCAGCCTTTGTCGCCATTGCGCCAGCAAGATTCCCACACCGGCGGGCTGGGCGTGCGAACACGCGCTTTTTCCCAGCATCTGGTTACGCATTTCCCAGCATCCGGTCAGCCAGCCCGCCGATGTGCGACTCCGCGCCCCGTCAGTGCTTGACGATCACAATCCTGCTGTGGCTCGAGCGGAGCTTTGGCGTCCCCTTGAACACCAGAACGAACGCCGTGGGCACCTTCGGGCTCACCACGAACGCCACGCCGCCGAACCCGCCGGTCCGCTCATGGCCCACCGTGACGAAGCCGTGCTTGGGCGTCAGGCGGTCCAGGAAGACGATCTGGCCGGGAAGCGGGATGTCGTGCTTGGTGGTCAGGCGCCCGGCGATCACCGTCACGTGCCTGTGGTGCTCGACCGCCGGCTTCGTGGCGATCGACAGGTGTGTGGGCAGCCGCTTCACGTGGGCCGTGGACGCGCCCGCGGCGCCGGCGGCGGCCATCGCCCCGGTGGTGGCGATCACGCCGGCGGCGGCTAGCGACGCGGCTCGCGTGATGAGGGATGCACGCATGGCTCTCCTTCGAGGGATCGGCCCCGGACGGAGCCGAGGCGGTAACGACACCCCGAGAGCGACACAGCCGCGCCGTGCGTTACTCAGCCCGCGGGCGTTCCCTTCCGGGGGCAGCGGCCTGCCCTGCTGAGCAGCGGCCTGCTCTTCATGAGGCGGCGGCGTGCGGGTATACGTAGGAACCATGCAAGCCGACCTGCCGATCTGCCGCACCTGCGGCGTCCAGTACGGGGCCCCGCGCGAGGACTGCCCCATCTGCCTGGACCAGCGCCAGTACGTGGGCTGGGACGGGCAGCAGTGGACGACCCTGGCCGAGCTGCGCGGCGCGGGCCACCGCGGCGAGACCGGGATGGAGGGGCCGGGGGTGCTCGGCGTCGGCGCGCGGCCGCCGACCGCGATCGGCCAGCGCGCGCTGCTGGTCCGCGCTCCCTCGGGGAACGTCCTCTGGGACATGATCACCTACATCGACGACGACCTGATCGCCGAGATCACGGAGCTCGGCGGCGTCAGCGCCATAGCGATCAGCCACCCGCACTTCTACGGCTCGATGATCGAGTTCGCGCACGCGTTCGGCGCCCCGGTCTACATCCACGAGAAGGACCGCGAGTGGGTCGCGCGGCCCGACGACTCGGTGATCTACTGGCACGGCGACACCCGCCAGATCGGCGATGGCCTCACGCTGGTCAACGCGGGCGTGCACTTCGACGGCGGCCAGGTGCTGCACCGGGCCGCCGGCCCGGACGGCAAGGGCGCGCTGTTCACCGGGGACATCTTCACGGTCGTGCCGGACCGCCGCTGGGTCAGCTTCATGTACAGCTACCCGAACCTGATCCCGGAACGCCCGCGGACGATCCGCCGGGCCGTGCAGATGATGGAGCCGTTTGGCTTCGACCGCGTGTACGGCGGCTGGTGGAGGCGGAACGTCAGCACCGACGGCGCGGAAGCCCTGCGCCGGTCGGCGGACAGGTACCTGGGCTTCGCCCTCGACGAGGGCTAGCCAGCCCGCCCCGGTGGCGATCGCCGGCCGGCACCTGCTGGCGCGGGTGTGGAGGAAGAGGGGAACCCGCAGCCAGCGGCGCTCGCCAGGCTTCAGGCGGGAGCGCCGGCGCCGGGGCCCGCCGCGGCGTTGTCCAGGGCCCTGCACATGCGGAGCCTCGCCTCGTGCATGTGCTGCAGCGGCGAGCTTCCGGCCAGCCGGAGCAGGTCGCGCCTGCACCGCTCCAGGTGCTTGACGTACGCATCGACATCGCCGTCCGCCGCGGCCGCCTGCAGGCCGGCGACGGCGTCGCGGTATTCGGCCCGCTGGGCGGCCGAGGGCCGCTCAGCGGCCCAGCGGGCCATCAGCGGTTCGACGGCTTCCTTCATCCGGTAGATGTCCACCGCCTCTGAGCGGGTAAGGCGGCGGACAAAGACGCCGACGCGCGAGGCAATGGTGACCAGCCCCTCGCGCTCCAGTTGCCCGAAAGCGTCACGGACAGCAGTGCGGCTTACCCCGAGCTCCGCGGCCAGGCTGTCAATGGAGAGCTTGACGCCCGGCTGGAACTCGCCGGAATGGATCCTCCCCCGTATCCGGGCCAAGGCCCAGTCCCTGGCGGACACGAGCTCGGCAGGCGCCGAGTCGAACACCAACGCAGTCTGACATCTAACATATTAGGCTCAATCCGGACACCGGGTCCCGGGCTTGTCAGGCTCGCTCCGGCCGGCCCGCCAGCGCCAGGGCGTTGCCGCAGCAGATCGTGCGCACAACCTCGGCGGTGAGGCCGGCCGAACAGATCGTCCGCACCGGGTCGGGGTCCGCGATCGGGAACGGCGCGTCACTGCCGAGCAGCACCTGGCCGGCGCCGACCCGCCGGACCAGGAACTCAATGCTGAGCGAGTCGAGCCCGACCGTGTCGAAGAACAGCCGGCGCAGCACGCTGGACGGCGGCTCGGTCATCCGGGTGCCGGCCAGCAGGCCGGCCCGCACCAGGCCGTCCAGCCGGAAGATCTGGTAGGGGAGCATCGCGCCGCCGTGCACCACGATGACGCGGAGCCCGGGCAGCCGCTCGAACAGCCCGCCGGCCATCAGCTGCACCACGGCGCTGCTGGTGTCGATCAGGCGCCCGGCGACGTTCTGCAGCACCGGCGTGACCAGGTCGCGCGACGGCCCGTTCGCGGGCGGGTGCAGCAGCACGGGCAGGCCGAGGCCGGCGAGCCCGTCCCACAGCGGCGCAATCGCCTCGTCGGCCACCGAACGCGTCCCGGCGGGGTGGGTGGACAGCGTCACGGCCGGCGAGCCGTACTGCCGGGCGAGGACCGAGACGTCGGCCGCGGCCCTGGCCGCGCCCGCCGGCAGGTCCACGGCCGGCACCGGGCGCAGCCGCCCGCCGGAGCCGCTGACCAGGTCGGCCAGGGTCTCGTTCACGACCGCCGCCCAGCGCCGGCCGTCCTCCGGGCCGAACCTGTGCCAGGTGAACAGGTCGCCCCACGGTGACACCCACTGCTCGGCGATCGAGTGCTCGTCCATCCAGCGCAGCCGGGCACCGGTGTCGGTGAACTGGGTGCCGATCGGGCCGAGCCTGCCGTCGTCGGCCACCAGGACCGGCATGCCGTCCGCCTCGGCGAGCGAGACGCCGGGGAAGGCGCTCGACCACACCGCGTCGAGCACGCCCGGCGCGACCATGTGGCCGTGGACGTCGACCGCTGCGGCCGGGCTTGACGGTGCTGCCATCGCGTCCTCCTCGGCCGCCGGCTAGGCGGGGGCGGGCGCCGCCTCGACGAGGTGCGACCGCTCGACGGCCTGGTAGCCGGACATGATGAGGGTCCTGGTGATGCCCGCCGCGGCGGCCTTGTCGCCGCCGGAGTAGGCGAGCAGCAGGCGCCGGTGACCAGCGGCCGGCCGCTGGATCCTGCCGGGCAGGGACAGGGATGTCCCTGACCTGCTTGAGGGTCGCGCCAGCCACCCACGGCCGCCGCCGGGCCGGCGCGACGACCACCCCCTGGCGCTCCAGCCCGGCCAGCGCCTCGCGCACCGGAGTGCGGCTGGTGCCGAACCTCCGCGCGAGCTCCACCGTGTTCAGCCGGTCGCCTGGGCGCAGCCGGCCCTCGATCACGGCGAGGGCGATGTCTTCGAAGATCTCCTGTGCCGGCGGGGTCCGGCCGCCGGCGTCCCCGATGCCCATCAGCATCAGCGCGCGCCGGCCGCTGATCGCGGTTTCCGGCCTGAACGTGACGCCGCCGTCGCCCCGTGGCTCGCCGGCCGGGCCGTGGCTCTCCTGGCAACCCCGCCCGGCCGGCCGGTGCAGAACGAGGCCGCCGGGAGGCTGGCGTTCAGGGCGGTTTTCATCGGGCTGGTTCCGGCCGCCGGGCCGCGCCACCGCGGCGCGCCCTCGCGGGCCCGCGTTCCCTTCGCTGATCTGGCGACAGCCGGCAGCATAGGAGCCCGGCGTATCAGCGTCAAACGTCCCCGGTGCGGCTGAACGGTGCCCGGACTTGGGCCGGGCGCCGGCAGTTTCGCCGCCAGTTTCGCCGGTGGGCCAGGGCGTTGATGTTTCAGGGTGGGCCAGGGCATTGATCGCGCCCGCCGGAACAGGGATGATTCGGGGCAGCAAGGCAGCGATGCCGGTGACGGTGACCTACTCGGCAGGCCCTGGTGAGCGGAGCAGACGGGTGACGCCCGCGCCGTCGGTGGGCATGGTGCTGAGCCGTATCGGCGAGACGCAGGCACCGCTGCCGGCGGCGGCCGCCGTCCTGGTCGGCCTCCTTGCGCTCGCTGTCGTCGGCATCCAGGAGATCTGGCTGCTGGCGCGGCACGTCAACACGATCGCGCATGAGGGGGCGCACGCGATCGCCGGTTCAGCCGTCGGGCAGCGGATCCGCAGCGTGACGCTGAAGCCGAACGCCGACGGCGTCACCGCGCTGAGCGGGGGCAAGGTGGCTGGCAATGTCACCGCCGGCGCCGTGGGCTACCTCGGGCCGAGTGCGTTCGGGCTCGGCGCGGCAAAGATGATCCAGATCGGCCACAGCGTCGCCGTGCTCTGGCTGACCCTGGCCCTGCTGGTCCTGATGCTCGCGGTGCTGCGCCAGGCGTTCAGCTTCGTCCCGGTGCTCGCCACTAGCCTGCTGCTGTACATCGTCGCGCGCTACGGCTCGCTCGGCATCGAGACCGCCACGGCGTACGGCGTGGCCTGGTTCCTGCTGCTGTCCGGGGTCCGGGTGGTGGTCGACCACGGTGCCCGTGCCGCCGACGCGGGCAGCCTCGCCAAGCTCACCCACACCCGGCCAGGCTGCTGGGTGTGGCTGTGGATGATCGGCTCGCTCTTCGCGCTGCTGGTCGGCAGCGTGCTGCTGGTCTGAGCCGTGGCGGATCGTCCCGCCGGCTAGCTGCCGGGCGCGGCGGTGAACCGCTGCCGGAGTTCGCCGATGCCCTCGACGTAGCTGACCAGCTCCTCGCCGGGGGCCAGCCAGCGCTGCGGGCTGCGGCCCTGGCCCACGCCGGCCGGGGTGCCGGTGAAGATGATGTCGCCGGGCAGCAGCCGCACGGCCCCGGAGAGCCTGGCGACGAGCTGCGGCACCGAGAGGATCAGGTTGCCGGTGCGCGACTTCTGCATCTGCACGCCGTTGATCGATGAGCCGAGCTCGAGGTCATCGGGGTTCTCGAACTCGTCGGGCGTGACCAGCCAGGGCCCGGTCGGCCCGAACCCGGGGAACGACTTGCCCATGCTGAACTGGGGCGGCTTGCTCGCCATCTGGGTGATCCGCTCGGAGAGGTCCTGCCCGGCGCACAGCCCGGCCACGTGGCCCCACCCGTCGGCCTCGCGGACGTGCCAGCCCTCGGCGCCGATCACCGCGACGAGCTCGACCTCCCAGTCGGTGTGGCCGCCCGGCGGGAGCGTCACCTCGGTGTAGGGACCGGTGATGCAGCTGGGGAACTTGGTGAAGACACTCGGGTAGTCGGGGACCCCGAAGCCGGACTCGTCCGCGTGGTCCCGGTAGTTCAGGCCGATCCCGAACACCTGCCTCGGCGCCGGTGACGGGGCGCCGAGGAGCGCGGCGTCGTAGGGTTCCTCGCTGCCCTCGGCGGTCGCGGCCCAGGCCGTGAACTCGGCCCAGCGCGCGTACACGGCCTGCGGGCCGGCACCGAAACGGCCGCCGCTTGCCCGTTCCACGTCGATGGCGCCGGCGCCGGTCAGGATGACCAGCCGGCCATCGAGGTTGCCGATCCGCACGCAGACCTCCTCGCTGCCGCCTCCTGGCCGGGCCGGCCTGCGGATGGGCCGACGGCTCCAATCAGTCTCCGCCGGCCCATCCGAGCCCGGCAAGGCGCCCCCCGGCTACGCCTGCCGCTTTCACCCCCTCGCGTGAGCGGCCCCCGGCCCCGCCCTGCCGATCCGGGCCCGGCCCCCGTGGAGCGGGCCCGCCGGCATGCATGAGCGCCGCGGCTCCGAAGCGGTCGCCGCTGCCGGCAGCGGCGACCCGGGTCAGGGGCTCCGTATCGCGTGGCTCAGCGGTGCGTTCGAGATCAGCCACAACGCTTCATGCGCCTGGCCAAGCTTGATCACCACCGCGTCCTCGTCCGGATAGGGACCCGGATTCGTGCGGTCCAAGGGCTCCGCCCAGAGACGAGGCCCCAGCCGCAGTGCCCGCGCATTCCAGGCGGCCTCCCGGAAGTCGTTCCATGCCGTTGCCATCGTTCCCACCGGGGAACGGGCGATGACCTCCACGATCTCGGGCATGATCCGCACCAGGTCGTCGAGCGCACAGCCCTCGAGCATGCGGTGAAGCTGGTTTCCTGCATGCTGATCGAGGAACTGAGGCTCTGCGGACGGGCTGGGTAGCCAGGCCACGTCCGCCGGCCGCGCCGGCCCGGGCGGCCGGCCGGCCCCGGTGCCGGGAGGGTTCTCCCGCCTGCGCTGGCTGAGCCGGACGATCCCGGTCCCAGCCTGGCTTCTGGAGCGGTGCCGAGGCTCGTATCCGGTATCCAGCAGCAGCAAGAACCCGGCGAACCACGTCATCACCATCCGCCCGTCCCTCGTACCTTGCCTGGGACAGGCCGCTCTTGCCCGCTATTCCACCCCGTGTCAAGAGACGCGCGGGAAGAGGCTGCAGTCGGCCGAAATGCGCGTTCCATGCTGCTATATGTCCCTGGAGGAGTAGATGTCCTGGGCGGCGCCGTTGCTGGCAGCGAGCATTAAAGGCGGGTCTTCCGCGACCGGAATGCTCGCCAGCTTGGCGAGGACCTCGGCCTCCAGGTAGCGGCGATGACCGCCGAGGGTCCTTATCGAGTTCAGCTTCCCCGCCTTGGCCCACCTGGTGACCGTTTTCGGGTCGACCCTGAAGGCGGCCGCCACTTCGGCCGGGGTCAGTAGCGGATTCGCAGAGTGTCCCGCTTGAGTTGTTGGCACTTCTTCTTCTCTCCCTTTCGTGTTTTTTTGACGTTGACCCGAGCCCTCACCGGATCCCCGTGAATGACTCCGGCCATTGGTCGGCCGGCTCGCGCTCACGGGTGATCGCGGCCACAGGAACGCGCAGAACCCGGGCGATCCGGTGAATAGTCGCCGGGCGGGCGCTGCGCTTCTCCCGTTCGATGTTGGACAGCGCGGACTGGCTCATCCCGACTTTGCGTGCAAATTCGGGCTGATGCCAGCCATCCTTCTCGCGAAGGCTGCGGATAGCTGCGCCGTTCTGGCGCAGTCTTGCTTGCACCCGGTCGAGGGGTGCTCGCCTGGCCGTCGTGACCGTTTGTGTCGCAGTCATGCGGAACAACTTAAGGTCCCCATGCGGAGTTCGCAAGATGAAACTAGACATTGATGGTCACCAAAGGTCCGCAACGGATGCCAAGCGGCATGCGGAGTAATAGCAGCCAGGTGCGCCGCCGCCGTCTCGCGGCGCCAGCACGTCTCGTTCCGCCCGTCACCGCACATACGGGCCGGCGGCACGCCCGCCGCTTCCGCGCGGGCACGCCCGCCGCTTCCGCGCGGGTGAAGGTTTGCGGCCAAGCACAAACTCGCAGATGGCGAGTTTGAGCCTCGCGAGTAAGCAGATACGCGGATCCGCCTTTCTGGTCCTGGCCCTGTATCAGGGCTGGCCAGACGACCGGGCACGAGCGCCGGGCTCCGGCTCAGGTCGTTGGCGTGAATGTTCAGTCAGGATGTGGCAAGCTATGTCCAGAACGATCTACGTTTTCCGAAGCTACGGATGGACCGTGACGGACACATACCCTTACGAGGCTTGGCTGCGCCTGGGACGCATGCTTGAACGTCGCAGGGGCGAGCTTGGCTATGGGTTCCGTCAGCGGGCCCGTTTCGCCCGGGAACGTGGCGGCGGGAAGATCTCTGTGAAGACGATCAGCCGCCTTGAGAAAGGCGAGCGGGGCTACTATCCGGAGTGCACCGTCGGAACCGTCGAGACCATGTACCAGTGGGCTCCGGGGAGCGTCGAGTCGGTCCTGATGGGCGGGGAACCAAATGCGCTCCTGATTGCCGCGCCACCTGCGAAGAATCCCATTACGACCGTGTACGCCCCGCCCACATCAGGCGAGCGCCTGGCAAGCTGGATGTTCGTGCGGATGAGGCAGCGCGGTTACAGCGATGACGTCATTCATGGCTTTCTCGCTGCCGAGGGCCTGCCCCGCGAGCCCACGACCGTGTCGGCGGTCAGGCGGATCGCCGAGGCGACAGGGGCAACCGTCGCGGAGGTGCTTGCCCTGCTCGGGGTCGAGGACATCAACTCGCGCCTGATCCCGAAGCGCATGGCCCAGGACGGAAGCGGCGACGCGGCCAGGGCAACCGCACCGAACGGTGATGGCGCCCTGGGCCCGGTCACGGCCACGCATCCCTCAGAGCGATCCGGAGCATGAGCCGCCGCTAAACGGTTGACCGGATGTCGCCGACGTTCTTGGGGGTGACGTCAACCAGCATCGGGCCCGGATCGCATCTGCCAGCGGCCGCAGAGCCCTGCTCGAAACCCCGCCGCCACGCCACCCACGGATCGCGGACCAGCAATGCGATCACGCCGCCCGCCGTTATCAGCCCGGCAGGGAGAGCCATGGCGATCGCCTGCTGGGCGCTGACCGCATTCAACGCGCACACAATCACGGTGGCCACATCGAGCACCGTGCCAGCGACCGTGCAGTAGAACGCCCGTGGCCCAAGCGTTAAGCAGTTCCTTCCCGGCTGCCGCTCACCGCCCATGGATGCTCGCCTCCCATCCCGGCGAGGAACATCCGCCCGCTCCGCGCATCCGGAGGATGTTGCGGCCGCCGAGGCCCCGCCACCCTCGGCTGGATTTTTCATATCTTAGTACTTAACAGTGAGACATAGCCGTATTGCTTCGTCACTTACAAGAAGTGTCGCGGTGCTTTCAGCCCTGCGGCAGGGATTGGGCGCCGTGACGGGACATCCCGAAGAGA
Organism: Streptosporangiaceae bacterium; assembly: GCA_030038015.1. Taxonomy (GTDB): domain Bacteria; phylum Actinomycetota; class Actinomycetes; order Streptosporangiales; family Streptosporangiaceae; genus JASHPR01. The sequence continues at coordinate 18,841 of JASHPR010000045.1, read as the reverse complement.
CACGAAGAGACACTAGTGGCCTGGGTTGCGAGCGTCTACCCTCAGCCATCGGCAGCTGCCACAGCCGCCTCTCTGCCGGGTGCCGGCAGGCGGTCATGGCCCCCGTGAAACGGGGCGCCAGGACCCGGCGTGGTGTTCTGTCCGGCCGCGGCGCTGAATTTCGGTCGTACTGTGGATGCGTGGTGACAACGCGCGGCCGCTGCGGCCGGTGAGCGTCGTCCGCCGCCAGGCCCGACGCCGATGGCTCGCAGTGGTGTGCGGCGTGGCTCTGCTGTGCGGGCTCCCGGCTGTCGTCGGCGCATGGCCGGTGCCCGCCTCCCCGCTGTCCGCGGCCGCGCTGCGGGCGCGCATCCTGCGCTCGGCCGGGGCCCCGTACCAGGGCTACGTGGAGAGCTCGGTCGACCTCGACCTGCCCAGCCTGCCCGACCTCGCAGACGTGAGCTCGCTGCTTGACGGCGTCACCGACCAGTACGCGTGGTACCGCTCGCCCGGCCAGTGGCGCGCCGACGTGATCACCGCGGCGGGCGAGACCGACACCTACCAGACCAGCTTCGGCAGCTTCCAGTGGGACTACGCCAGCAACCTGCTGACCCAGATCGTCGGAGCGCAGCCGGTCCGGCTGCCCCGGGCGGCCGACCTGCTGCCGCCCGCGCTGGCCCAGAGGCTGCTCGGCTTCGCCTCGTCGGGGACGCGGTTCTCGAGGCTGCCAACGCAGCGGATCGCCGGCATTGACGCGGCCGGCCTGCAGCTGCTGCCCGACGACCCGACGACCACGGTCGGGGCGGTCGACATCTGGGCCAACCCGGCCAGCGGCCTGCCGGTCGAGGTGGCGGTCATCGGCCGCGGCGCGGCCAAGCCGGTCCTGGTCACCAGGTTCCTCGAGCTGAGCGAAAGCCGCCCGCCGCTGTCCGTGGTCACGCCGGACCCGGCGCCCGGCGTCGGCATCACCGCCACCCGGCTTCCCGACGTCAGCGGGATCCTGAACAGGTTCGCCCCGCCGCTGCCGGCGGAGGTCGCGGGGCTGAGCCAGGTTGCCGTGCCCAGCGGCCTCACAGACGTGGCCGCCTACGGAACCGGCTTCTCCCGGTTCGCCGTGCTGCCGCTGCCCTACCGGGTCGGGCAGAGCGCGCTGAGTGCGGCCCAGTCGGCCGGCGCCGGGGGCATCAGCCTGTCCGGCGGCACCGGAGCCCTGATCGAAACGCCGCTGCTCACGGTGCTGCTGGCGCAGTCACAATCCGGCGGGCCCGTGTACCTGCTGACCGGCGCGGTCACGCCGGCCCTCCTGGTCCGCGCGGGCTCGGACCTGCTGGACGAGCAGGCCGGATCATGATCGTCACGCGCGCGCTGACCAAGCGCTACGGCCGGGTGCTCGCCGTCGATGAGGTCGACCTGGACGTGCGCGAGGGAGACAGGTACGGGTTCCTCGGGCCGAACGGCTCCGGCAAGACCACGGTGGTGCGCATGCTGCTCGGCCTGGTGTACGCGACGAGCGGCGAGATCGAGGTCATGGGCAGGCGGGTGCCGTCGCGGGTCGGCGAGGTGCTGCCGCAGATCGGCGCGCTGGTCGAGGGGCCGTCGTGCTACGGGCACCTCTCCGGCCGCGCCAACCTCGCGCTGATCGACGCGTCGGGCAGGAGCCGCGGGCTCCGCCGCCGCCGGCAGCGGATCGCCGAGGCGCTGGAACGGGTGGGCCTGGCGGGGGTCGACAACCGCCCGGTCAAGAAGTACTCGCTCGGCATGCGCCAGCGGCTCGGGCTCGCCGCCGCCTTGCTGCGTGAGCCGCGCCTGCTCGTGCTCGACGAGCCGACCAACGGCCTGGACCCGCAGGGCATCCGCGAGATACGCGACCTGCTCGCCGAGCTGAACACGGCGGGCACCACGGTCTTCCTGTCCAGCCACCAGCTTTCCGAGGTGGAGCAGCTCTGCACCAGGGTGGGCATCGTCGACCGCGGCCGGCTTGTGCTGCAGGAGGACCTTGACACGCTGCGCGCCCCGACCGGCCGGGTCATGGTCCACAGCCCGGACGCTGACCGGGCGGCGGCGCTGCTCGACGGGCGCGTGGAGCGGCGCGACGGCGACCGGCTGCTGGTCGCAGGGGCCGACCCGGCGGACGTCAACGCGCGCCTGGTCGCGGCCGGGCTGCGCGTCTCTGAGATCGGGCCGGAGCGCCGCTCCCTCGAGGACCTGATGCTCGCGGTGACCGGCGCGGGCTCGGACCGGATCGACCCGGTGCGCGCGGCCGGCGAGGACGGGGCGGAACGGTGATCAGGGTCGAGCTGCTGAAGCTGGTGCGGCGCCCGCGGAGCTGGGTGAGCATCGCCCTGCTGTGCGGGCTGCCGGTCCTCGTTGCGGTGTTCGTCGCGGTCACGCATCTGGTCCCGCCGCCGGGCCAGGGGCCCACGCTGCTCTCGGCGGTGCTGTCGAACGGGTCGCTCTACCCGGCGGCCGCCCTGGCCATCGTCTTGCCGATCTTCCTGCCGGTGGCGGTCGCGGTCGTGGCCGGCGACGCGATCGCGGGCGAGGCGGGCTCGGGCATGCTGCGGTACCTGCTCGCCAGGCCGGTCGGCCGGACCCGGCTGCTGATTGCCAAGCTCATCGCGCTCGTCGCCTACACGCTGGCCGCGGTCGTGGCGGTGGCGGTCACCGCGTACATAACCGGGAGGCTGCTGTTCGGGTCGCAGCCGGTCGCCGTGACCAACTCCGGGGGCGGCGCCACCCCCACGATCATCGCCGCGCACGTCGCGGCGACGTCGCTCTCCGGTACCGCGCTTACCCCTGCGGACATCTTGGTCAGGACGGCCGGGGCGATCGCATTCATCGGCGTGTCGATGCTCGGGGTCGGCGCGATCGCGCTATTTCTCTCCACCCTGACCGACTCGTCCCTCGGCGCCGCCCTGGGCGCGCTCGCCGCGCTGATCACCAGCGAGGTGCTGGTCACCCTGAACGCCGCCGCCGCCGTCAGCCCCTACCTGCCCACCAGGTACTGGCTGGCCTGGGTCGACTTCTTCCGCCAGCCGATCCTGTGGCGCAACATTGACCGGGGGTTCGCGGTCCAGGGCGTCTACGTCGTGGTGCTGCTCGCGGCAGCCTGGGCGAACTTCGCCACCAAAGACATAACCAGCTGATGGCGCACCGGCTGCGAGATAGCCGAGAGATTACATAGAGGCAATCGGAAAGGAAATCCAGGAAAAACTATCAGGAAGGAAGACATGAGTTTTATTTCTTTCACAACTATGATGGTTTCCCCTGGTAAACCGTGAGCAGCGAGCGCGAATGGCGTTCCGTTCGCTCACTCCGAATCAGGCAAGGCCACGACCAGCCCTCGCAGAGCGCACTGCGCGGCCCCTGACTGGGGCGGTCGTCGCCAGCAGGAGCGATACGATCCCTGAGGCTGGAGGAGCAACGGCATGCGCGGCGCTACCGGGGCAGCAGGTGCGCCTGTCACCGGGCAGGTGATGCCCGTGCCAGGCCGAGCGCGCGTCCTCGCCTGGCTGGCCGCCGCCGGAATCGGCATCTCGCTCCTGATCATGTTTGTCACGTCGCTGGCGCGCGATAGCTGGATGTACCCGCCGATCAGCCTGCGGAGCGCCGGGCCGCCCTGGGACCTGCGGTCCATGCACATCCCCGGCGGCGTGGCGACCGTCCTCCTCTGGATTGCGATCACCGTGGGCGCTTGTGGCGTGGTCGCCGGGCTCGTCGCGATCCAGCGCGGGGCCCGGCCCAGCGTCCGGGCCATACTGATCGCGGCGGCGGTCACGGTGGCCGTGCTGACCGTGCTGCCCCCGGCCGGTTCCACCGACGCGTTCGATTACGCCGCGTACGGCCGGATCATGGTGCTGGGTCACAGCCCCTACGTGATGACCCCGCAGTCGCTCCGCCTCATGCACAACGCGTTCGCCAAGTCGGTGCCGATCACATGGGACAAGTTCGTCAGCGTCTACGGGCCGCTCGCGACGTTCGAGCAGTTCCTCGCCGCGAAGCTGGGCGGCCTGTCGGCCGCCAGGATCACCTTCTGGCTGAAGCTGTGGAACTCGATCGCCTTCGGCAGCGTCGCGTTCGCCGCCGACCGGGTGCTGCGTTCCGACCCTGCCCAGCGGCTGCGCGCCCACCTGCTCTGGACCATCAACCCGCTGCTGCTCTGGGACCTGGTCGCGATGGGGCACGTCGACCTGCTTGCGGCCGCGGCCGGGCTGTTCGGGCTGCTGGTGCTCGGGAGGCATTCGGAGACCGCCCGGCCGTCCCTGGCGCGGGTGCTGGCCGCCGGCGTGCTCATCGGGGCCGCCGCCGACATCAAGATCAACTTCGTGTTCTTCGGCCTGGCCCTGGCCTGGATCCTGCGCCGGTCCCTCGCGGCCCTGGCGACGGCCGCGGCCGGGGCGCTCGTCGTGCTGGTGCCCAGCTACGCCTGGTTCGGGATGCCCGCGGTGCACGCCCTGTCCGCGCGGCGCAACGGGAGCAGCGCGGACAGCTTCTACCGCGGCCTCCCGCTGTCCTCCTTGCGCCCGCACCTCGCAGAGATCGCTGCGGTCCTCGTCGTCGCCATGGCCGTGGTGGCTTACCGGCGCATGCCCGCCGGCGACCGGGCCAGGCCGGTGATCCGGGTCGCCCTGGTGCTCAGCGTCGCCTGGCTGTTTTTCTGGCCGTACCAGTTCCCGTGGTATGACTCGATGATCATCGTGCTGCTCATGTTCTGCCTGGCCACCCGGCTCGAGTGGCTGGTGCTCGGGCGGATCGCTGTGGGCACGATCGCCAACACGCCCGGCAACCCCTACGGCCCGCCGGGCCACGTGCTCGGCCTGCTGCACCACTGGGTTGTCGTCGCGTTCGCGCCGCTGGTGCTGCTGGCCGCCGCGGCCGGCGTGGTCGTGCTCTGCCTGTTCGGGCACTGGACCCCTGCGGTGCCGGGCGGCCCGCCCGGCACCTCGCCCGAGGAACCCGAGCTGGTGCCGTCGGCGGCGAGCTGAACCGCGGCATGCGCCCGGCCGCCGGCGTCAGCCGGCGCAGGCCGCTGACGTCGGGACGCGGAGCGGGCCGGGGCCGATCGCCTGCAGCACGATCGCCGTGACCACCGGGTTGGTGGGCAGCTGGTCATGGCTGATCCGCTCGCCGGGGCAGATGGACTGGATGGGGACGTTGATCGCCCCGGGCAGCCGGGCCGATCCGGGCGGCGTGACCACCTGGTCGTCGGTCGTCCACAGGGACATCCAGCGCGGCCGCGCAGGCGCGGGCGCGGCGTCGAGGCCGGCGAGCAGGCTGCTGCCGGGCACGAGCTGCTGGCACGCCGCCGGGCAGGCGCCCGGCACGAACCCCTCGGCCCCGGCGGCGATCGACGCCCCGTGGTACGGGGACCCGAGGGTGATCACCCGGCGCGCCTTGCCCGCGCCGTCGTCCTCGCGCGCCCACAGCAGGGCCACCACGCCGCCCGCCGAGTAGCCGATCACGTCGACCGATCGTGCCCCGTCCCCCAGGGCCCGGTTGACCGCATCGTTCAGCACGCTGGCGTCAACGTTCAAAGATCCTGTCCCGTTGCCGGGCATGCGGACCACGGTGGCTTCCCGGCCGGTGGCCCGGATCCGGGCGGCCAGCACGGACAGCGAGGCGGTCTGCCCGCCATACCCGGGAACAAGCAGCACCGGGCCTGGCTCGCCCTGCGGCGGGTACCCGGCCGGGCTGGCGGGCCCGCCGCGGACGACGGCGACGGCCGCCGTGGCTGCGGCCGCCGCCACGAGCAGCGCGAGGCCGGCGGCGAGGATCCGGCGCCGGGGCGACAGGCCGCCCAGCATGCCGCGCCGCCGGCCCGCCCGCGACCGCTCTTCCCGTGTGCTCATGGTGCCACCGTAAGGGGCGCTCACGACCGGGTGAACACATCGGCGTCCGGCGACGGTTCGGTCGTCCCCACCCAGAGCCGGGTGGCGCCGGGGACGGCGGTGGCCGCCGGGGGTTTAGGCGGGCGGCATGGATGGGAAATGGATGGGAACCTGTACGCCTGCCGTCGCGGTGGGCGGCTGGCACTGGCCGCCGCTGCGATGTAGCATTCCGACGTTATTACTCGCGAGTAGGGGGTGTCCGGTGGTCCTGGTGTACGAGCGCCACGGCACCGGCCCGGCGCTGGTGCTGCTGCACGGTGTCGGGCACCGCCGGCAGGCCTGGGACGCGGTGGTCAGCCGGCTGGCGCCGCACCGTGACGTGATCCTCATCGACCTGCCGGGGCACGGCGAGTCGCCCCCGCTGAAGCTGGCTGGCCGGCCGGTGCTCGACGCGCTGCTCGCCGAGGTGACCGGGCTGCTGGACGAGCTCGCGCTGGAGCGGCCGCACGTCGCGGGGAACTCGCTCGGCGGCCGCCTGGCCCTGGAGCTCGGCGTGACCGGACGGGCGGCTACGGTTACCGCTCTGTCCCCGGCCGGGTTCTGGCGGAGCTACGGCGAGGTCCGTTACGACCGGGCCGTTTTCAAGATCATGGATTTCGCCGGGGCCAGGACCCAGTGGCTGGCGCCGGCCATCTCCCGGAGCACGGCCGGCCGGGCCATGGTCTACGGCGCGATGGTGAGCAGGCCCTCGCGGATCAGCCCCGAGCAGGCCCTGGCCGACATGGCGGCATTCGTCGCAGCCAGGGAAGCCCGGGACCTGGTCATTTCGGGGATGACCAACTTCTCCGGCTCCGTTCCCGCGGGGGTCCCCGTGATGATCGGCTGGGGGGCGCGCGACCGGCTGCTGTTCCCCGGGCAGGCCCGGCTTGCCAAGGCACTGCTCCCCGAGGCCCGGCTGGTGCGGCTGCCCAGGTGCGGCCACGTCCCCATGACCGACAATCCTGCCCTGGTCGCCGATGTCCTGCTGCGGGGGAGCGGCAGGGTCTAGCCGCCCGTTCCGGCCGCGTCGCCCCAGTCGATCGCCACCTTGGCCGCCTCGGCGGCGTGGCGTTCAAGCCATTCGCGTGCGAATGGGCACAGCGGGACGACCGTGAGGCCCTGCTGCGCGGCGCGGTCCACCGCCGCCGCCACCAGCCTGCCGCCGATGCCGTGCCCCTCAAGTTCCGGCGGCACCTCCGTATGGATGAGGACGAGCCGGTCCGCGCGGCGGCGGTACGCCAGCTCGGCACGGCGGCCGTCCTCCCGCAGCTCGAAGCGGGACTCCGCCTGGTTGTCGGTGACGTGCGGGGCGTCGCCCACGCGCACCATCGTGCCACCGGTGACGTGCGGGGTGTCGCTCACGCGCACCATCGTGCCACCGGTCATGGTCATCATCTCTTCCGGTTGCGGCAACGCTTCGGCCGCGGCCACTGGCGCCGTGTCTGCCGTGGCGCCGCAGGGGCATAGATCGGGACGGCCGGTGGTTCCCTTGACCGGCGCGCACCGTCGGAGGGAGTTTGGGTCATGCCGAAGGCTGTCAGGTTCGACCGGTACGGCGGAATCGACGTCCTGCAGGTCGTGGACGTGGAGCGCCCGGCTCCCGGCCCCGGGCAGGTCCTGGTCAGGGTGAAGGCCACGTCGATCAACCCCGGCGAGGCCAAGATCCGGTCTGGAGCGCTCGCGGAGCGGTGGCCCGCGACGTTCCCGTCCGGAGAGGGCAGTGACGTCGCCGGCGTCGTGGAGGAGCTCGGCGAGGGCGTCACCGGGTTCTCCGTGGGCGACGAGGTCCTCGGGTGGACGGACAACCGGGCTGCCCACGCCGAGCTCGTGGTGACCGGGGCCGCGGATCTCGCGCGCAAGCCGGCTGGTGTCTCCTGGGAGGTGGCCGGGTCCCTGTTCGTGGCCGGGGCGACCGCCTACGCGATGGTCCGGGCCGTCGGGGCCGGACAGGGCGACACCGTCGTGGTCTCCGGTGCCGCCGGCGGCGTGGGGACGATCGCCGTGCAGCTCGCCAGGAACGCCGGGGCCACGGTGATCGGCCTGGCGAGCGAGGCGCACCATGAGTGGCTGTCCAGCCACGGCGTGATCCCGGTGACGTACGGCGAGGGAGCCGCCGACCGCATCAGGGCCGCATCGGGCGGCAAGGTGGATGCCTTCCTCGACACCCACGGCGGCGGCTACGTGGAGCTGGCGATCGAGCTGGGCGTCCGGCCGGAGCGGATCGACACGATCGCCGACTTCGCGGCCGGGGCGAAGTACGGGGTCAAGACCGACGGCAACGCCGCGGGGGCCAGCGCGGACGTGCTGGCCGAGCTGGCCGGGCTGGCCGACAAGGGGCTCCTCGAGGTCCCGATCGCCGCCGTGTACCCGCTGGAGCAGGTGCAGGACTCCTACCGGCAGCTCGAGCAGAGGCACACCCTCGGCAAGATCGTCCTGAGACCCTGACGCATCCGGCGTCGCCGCTGCTGGGGGCCCGGCTAGGGCGCTGGGAGGAGCACCTCGGCGCCGACCGGCCGGTACCCGGCGGCGAGGAAGGCGCGGACGCTGGCCGCGTTGCCCGGGGCGATCTGCGCCCAGAGCGGTGCGCTCTCCGGCAGCAGGTGCCTGGCCGCGGCCGCCAGCTCCCGGCCCAGGCCCTGGCCCCGGTAGCCGGGCTCTACCTCGATGGCGATCTCCCACCGGGCGGCCACGCCGCGGCCGATGAGCACGAGCCCGCCGGGCGCCTTCCAGGCCAGGACGTCGTCGCGGTACCGCAGCGTCCGCGCGAGCCGCGGGTGGCTCATAGCGGTGTCCGGGGCGAGCGCGAGCTCAGGCGACCCCGGCAGCGGCGTGGCGACGCAGAGCAGGTCGACGGAGTTGGCCCGCCGGCCGGTCCTGGCGCACAGGGCCTGCAGGAACGGCGGCAGCAACGGCCCGGACAGGTCACCCGGCGGCAGCTGGCCGCGGACCCACGCGGGGTCGGCGTCCGTGAACACCACGGAGTGCGCGGTGAGCGCGATGACGCCGGAGTCCCGGGGTGACGGCTGCGGCAGGATCGTGACGTTGCCGTCCGGCGGCGGGTACCTGCCCGCGGCTACGCCGTCGAGCAGCGCCGCCAGCTGCCCGCGCACCGTGCCCCCCGCTCAGCGGTAGGCCGAGATCCCCGTGATGGCCTGGCCGAGGGCCAGCGTGTGGATCTCCTCAGTTCCCTCGTAGGTGAGGACCGACTCGAGGTTGTTGGCGTGCCTGATCACCGGGTACTCCAGGGTCACCCCGTTGGCCCCGAGCACGGTCCGCGCCTGGCGGGCGATGTCGATCGCGGCCCGGACGTTCGCCATCTTGCCCAGGCTGACCTGCTGCGGCGTGATCTTCCCCGCGGCCTTCAGCCGTCCCAGGTGCAGCGCGAGCAGCTGTGCCTTCGACAGGTCGGCCAGCATCCAGGCCAGCTTGGCCTGAATCAGCTGGAAACCGCCGATCTTGCGGCCGAACTGCTCGCGCGTCCGCGCGTACTCGGCAGCGACCGCGTAGCAGGACCTGGCCGCCCCGGTCACTCCCCAGATGATGCCGAACCGGGCCTCGGTCAGGCAGGACAGCGGCCCCTTCAGCCCGGTCACCCCGGGCAGCACGGCATCCGCGGGCAGGCGCACCTCGTCGAAGTGCAGCTCCGAGGTGACCGACGCGCGCAGCGACAGCTTCTTGTGGATGTTGCTGGCGGTGAAGCCGCGGGTCCCCCGCGGCACCAGGAAGCCACGGATGCCTTCCGGCGTGTTGGCCCACACGAGCGCTATGTCAGCGATCGAGCCGTTGGTGATCCACATCTTGGTGCCGGAGAGCACCCAGTCGTCACCGTTCCTGATGGCATGCGTTGCCATGCTGGACGGGTCACTGCCGTGATCAGGCTCGGTGAGGCCGAAGCAGCCGATCGCCTCGCCTGCCGCCATCCGGGGGAGCCACTCCTGCTTCTGCTCCTCCGACCCGTACTTCCAGATCGGGAACATCGCGAGCGAGCCCTGCACGGAGACCAGGCTGCGCAGCCCTGAGTCGGCGGCTTCCATCTCCCGGCAGGTGACGCCGTAGGCGACCGGCCCCATGCCCGCGCACCCGTACCCCGTCAGGTGCATGCCGAGCAGGCCCAGCTTGCCGAGTTCCGGCGCGAGCTCGCGGGGGAGCGTTCCGGCCTCGAACCAATCGGCTATGTACGGCATGATCCGCTCGGCCGCGAAAGCCCGCACGGTGTCCCGGACCAGGCGTTCCTCCGAGGTCAGCTCGTCGTCGATGCGCAGCAGGTCGGTGGGTGCGCTGTCGGTGCTTGGCGGCATTACCCGTCCCCTCTCGTTGCCTCGCCGTCAGGGTATGCGCGCCCGTGCCCGCTGTCGCTGGCGGGTTTCTTTTACCGGGTGTGGGATCGGGCATGATTAAAGCATGAGCAACGTCAACGGCAGCAAGATGCTGGTTCGCACCCGTGACGGCCGCATCGTGGCGGGCGTCTGCTCCGGCCTGGGGGTCTACTTCGGCGTCGACGCCAACCTGATCCGCGTGATCCTGGCCGTGGTCACCGTGTTCACTGGCGGGTTCGCCGCGCTGGCCTACCTCGCCGCCTGGGTGGTGATGCCCGAGGAAGGCGAGAAGACGTCGATCGCGGAGAACTTCGTCAACAAGAGCCGGAAACCGTAGCGCTCTCGCTTCCGACGCCGGCCTCCCTGGGCCCCGGGGCTCCGGCGTGCCGGGTGCGGCTGGGAGGGGCTGGCCCCCGCCGGGCGGCCTGGGAGGTCGGCCTCGCCGGGGCGGCCTGGGAGGCGGGCGCTCGCCGGGGCAGCCAGGGAGGGCTGGCCCCGCGGGGACCGCCCGGGAGGGCTGCCGTCGCCAGAGCGGCCATCGCGCCCGCGGCCGCTGGTGCGGCCCGGCTCGGGGCGTCCGCGGCGGGCAGGTTCGGCGTCCCGGTGACGCGCTTTGCCGCCAGCGTCCTTCGTCCCCTATGCTGGGGCGGTCCCCGACGGCGGGCGCCACGGGTCACGGCGGCGAATGTCCGTCGAGCCCCCATCGTCTAGCGGCCTAGGACACCGCCCTTTCAAGGCGGCGGCACGGGTTCAAATCCCGTTGGGGGCACTGCTGGCGGCCAGCCAGCGCGGCATGGTCCTGTAGAGCAGCTAGGAGTGCTCGCCACCCTGTCAAGGTGGAGGTCGCGGGTTCAAATCCCGTCAGGACCGCTCAGGTCAGCGGCGTCGCGGCCGGATCGGTCCCGGAGCCCAGCTACGGTCAGGTAGCTCAGTTGGTACGAGCGTCCGCCTGAAAAGCGGAAGGTCGGCGGTTCGACCCCGCCCCTGACCACCCCTTGTGAGCAGCGCAAACGCTGCTGTTGATCAAGTCGGCTGCCCCGCTTTGCTAACGGATTTGCTAACGCGAGCCCTTGACGGCTTGGGCGAAGATGTCTCCGACACTGACCGTGTGCTCGCGGAGGACGTGGGAGTAGACGCGCAACGTCACGGCGGGGTCGGCGTGACCGAGCCGTGCGGCGACCACGTGAACGGGGACTCCCGCGAGGAGCAGCGTGGTCGCGTGCAGATGGCGTAGATCATGAAGCCGGGCATGGGGCAGCGGCTTGGCCGGGGGAGTGGCCGACTTGTTGTGCTGGTTGATCAGCTTGGTCATGAGCGCGGTCACGGTGTCGGGGTAGAGCGGCTCACCCCACCGGCTGGTGAAGACCAGGCCGCCGTTGTCGTTCCAGGCCGACCCGGCGGCCAGCCGTTCTTCGGTCTGCTGGCGCCGATGCTCCCGCAGGACCGCCACGGTCTCACGGTCGAGGCTGACCGTGCGGGACCGGCCGCCTTTGGTGGTGCCTTCGACGCGTCGGCCGCGCACCACGGCTGTTGACCCGCTCAAGGTGACCTCGGCGATATCGAGGCCGACGGCATCCCATCGGAGGTACAGCAGTTCGCCACGTCGTGCGCCGGTATAGGCGGCCAGGCGGTAGAAGGCGAAGAGCCGGTGAGACGGGGCGGCGGCAAGGAACGAGCTGAGCTGTTCGACAGTCCAGACTTGGGCGGGCTCGGCAGTGCTGCTCTTGGGCCGTTTCGACCGGGCGGCCGGATTGGAGGCGAGCAGCTGCTCGACATCGTCGGCGTCGGCGAGGGCCTTGCGCAGAGTGCGATGGATATGAGAGACCGTGATCGCTGACAACTGCCCGCCGTTGCGGCCGCCATGCTCCGCTAGGTCGCGGTAGAGCCTGGAGATCACTGCCGGTCGCAGGGCTTGCAGCCGCATCCGGCTGATCCGGGGAACGATGTAGTGATCGATGTCGTGCCGGTATCCGGCGAGGGTCTTGGGTTTCACGGTCGAAGCGTGGGCGTCCACCCATTCTGCGAGGTAGTTCGCGACGGTGGATGTGGACCTGTTGACGTATTCGCCGCGTCGGGCACTGACGCGAGCCTCATCCCGGGCAGCCTTGGCGTCTTCCTCGGTGTCGAAGCCGCCAACCCACTTGGGCTTGCTGAGGCCGGTAGCAGGGTCCGGGACCCGGACAACGTAGGACCATGACCCGCCTCGTTTGATCACTCCGTCACGAAGCCTGGGCATCGATGACCTCTTCCTGGTCGAGCAGAGCCGCGACGTAGGCTTCTAGCGCTTCGACGGGAACGCGGCGTGACCCGTCGATGCGAACCGAGCGCACCAGACCGGCCGCGAACAGCTCGTAGAGCTTGCTGCGGGATATCGCCAGGGCCTCGGCTGCCTCGGGCACAGTCAGGAGGAGCCGGGTCATGACTGGCCTCCCCCGGTCGGGCTGGGCGGTGGGGAGTCGAGGCTGGCGTCAGGCGCTGGCAGCCGGGTTACGAGGGACTCGCCCCTCCTGGCGAATTGCCAGTGAGCGATGACGAGCGTGTTATCAGCCTCAGGTGCGGGCCAGAGACTGTCGTCTATGGCATTTTCCCGCTGGTGCTGGATCCGCTCGGCGCGGAGCGCGCTGAAGGTCGTGGAGTAGGCGCGGCTCTTGGTCGAGAAGTGGCCGCGGAAGCCGAGCATGTGCGCCCAGGCAGCCAGGCGCAGGCCCCTGAGTTCGGGGAGCTCGCCGAGGCGGAGGCATTCGGCGATGAGGCGGCGGGCGTGCTCGCGGATAGGAAGATCCGCGAGCCGGTCGGCGGCTGTGATCCGGCGGTCAATAGTTCCGGTGCATTCGGCGGCCTTGGTGGCGTACTTGGCGACGTACGCGGCGACCTTGGTGTCGGTCACGTCCCCGGTGGTGGTGACGGGCCGGATGTCGTGTTCACGTCCCCAGGCCAGAGTCCGCCCCGGGAGGCCTGCGGCGGTCGGAGTCTCAAGGTGGACGGCGTCGGCGGCCTGGCCGATGGCCTCGCTGAGCAGGTCGAGAGTGGCCCAGGCGGGCGGGGTCGTGCTGGGTCCACCAGGGCCGTCGAGCCGGATGATCGCGTGGAAGTGGACGACGCCGCGCCGCTGGTAGTCGGCGACCTTGGCGAAGGAGACCCGGAGTTGGGCGGCGAGGGTCTTGTTGGTCATGCCGGTGCGGCGGGCAAGCGTACGGCGCAAGGTGATGGTGAAGCGCCGCCATAGTTCGGGGGCGCAGGCGTTGAACAGGACCGAGCCGGTGTAGTCGTAGCAGTCCGGGCAGAAAGGATCGCCGAACCGGTCGTCGTCAGGAGTGTGTTTCTCGGCGCAGGACAGCCCGTTGCCGTGCGGGCAGGTCGGCTTTCCCCGGCGGGGATGGCATCGCAGTACCCGGCCGTCTTTCTCGCGCCGGGCGTGGACCGGGCCGAATGAGGGTGCGGTGAGGGTGACGAAGACGCACGGGTGAGCGGCGACGGTGTCGGGAATGCCCTTGCCGCCGGTCAGCCCGGCCTTGATGAGCTGGTAGGTGTCGGCGCGGTAGACCTCGGCGCAGGGCGGGCAGCGCGATGCACGGCGGGTCTTGCAGGCGATGGGCAGGACCCCACCGGGTTCGTGGACGCTGGTGTAGCGGTGCAGCAGTTCTCCGGTGGCACCGTCGATGTGATCGACGCGGCCTCGCACCAGGACGGGCTGTATGCACCCGCCTGCGCGCCGGGGCGTGCCTGCGGGGATGGGGTCGATGGGCAATGGTGGTACTCCTCTCGTCGTGCCCTTGCGGGCGGGGGGTGGACGAGCGGAGGCAGGCCACGACCAGGGCGGGTAAGCATCAGAGTTTGGTGATCAGCGGTGCTATGCCGCGTCTGGCCCAGCCAGGTTGCCTGCCGCTCAGGTGCTGTTGGGTGTGGCTTTTGGCACCGTGACCGGGCCCCTGGTGACTTACCAGCCCGGCATCGCACGGTCATCCCGTCGGGGATGTCTGCGTCTCAGAGAGACTATGCGTATGAAGAATACGATCCTGATACTAATAGTACCAGGGTCATGCCTTGGTCAAACCTAGCCGTTCGGCGAGGTCACGCAGTTCACCGGATGGCCGGTCTTGCATGGTGAGCAGGTCGGTGACGATCTGGCGGGCCAGTTCGTGTTCGCGGACCTGCTCGGGAGTGATCTGTTCGGCCTGGCGCAGGGCGGCGACTGCTTCGGCGACCTGGCGGCGCTGTGCGCGTGCGCGGGCCACGTCGATGAGCATCCTGGCCCGCCGCTCGGGAGACAGGCCGCTGGTATCCGCGGCGGCTGCGACCCGCAGCGCCCGGCCCGCGTCGCCAAGTTCGATGGCGACGGCGATCTCGTGCAGGGCCACGTTGGCGGGGCCGAACTCGGTGTTGTAGTCGTTACGTCCCTCGCCCAGCCGCGCAGCGATCTGGCTGGCTCGCTCCAGGTGGTCATAGGCGGTGTCGGGGTCATTGCGGCGGGAAGCGATCACGGCACGCTGCAGGGTCAGAGCGCCCCAGAGGGACAAGGCCTGCGGATCGCCTTCGTCGGCCCTCGGTTGCAGGGCGTCGGCGGCGGTCCGGGCGGTTTCCTCGGCCTGGTCGTAGTGGCGGGCGGCCAGGAAAACCAGCACCAGCCGGAACGCTCCGGCAGCTACGAGCATGGGGTTGCCCGCCTGCTCGGCGGCGGCCATGGCGCGGTCGGCGGCGATCCAGGCGGCTTCAGGCTCGCCGAGCTTGGCCAACGCGGCCGAGCACGCCTGGTAGGCGGCGGCCATTAGCTCGAATACCTCGGCCCGCTGAGCCTCGGGCACCGTTCGGGCAGCGGTCTCCAGGTCCGGGACCAGGCCGCGCAACAGATCGGTGAAGTCGGCATACCGCCCAGCGTGGGTGAGGTCCCAGGCTTGACGGGTCTTGGCACGAAGGGTGCTGAGCGCGGGCGGGCGGCGCCCGTTGAGCATGGCGCGCAGCGCATAGGCACCCGACAGGACCAGGCGCAGGCCGCTGGCGCCGGGTGGTTCCTCGGTCACCGCGGCAACGACAGGTGCCTCGGCGGCCAGCTCGGCCAGCGGGACGTCCAGGGCAGCGGCGAGGGTTTCCAGCACGGACATGCGATCGACCTTGCGCACGCCGCGTTCGACCTGGGAGACCCAGGCCACCGACCGGTCGATCATCCGGGCCAGTTCAGGCTGGGATAGGCCCCGGCGGCGCCGTTCGGCGGCGATCTTGCGGCCCAGGGCCTGCTGATAGTCCGGGGTGCTCACCCGCCGGTGCCCTTGCCAGCCTGCAAGATCAGCCGGTCGACCTCGGTGCTGGCCAGGTACTGGCCCCGCTGGTCGAGGTAGCGGCGGGTGTGCGAGGCCGCCTCGTGCGCCTCGAACGCGGCCTTGTCCTCGTACAGCTCGTAGAAGATCCGCTGTAGCGGCTCGCCGTCCACGAGATGGGAGGCATACACGAGCGTCCCCGGCTCGTTGGTCTTGATGGCCTCGATGGTCTCGGCGACCAGCTTGTCGTAGGCCTCAGCGCTGGCCTGGTCTTTGCAGGTGAAGCGGACGAACAGACCGAACATCGGTTTCCTCCAGGTCGCGTGAGGCCATGCTCGCACTCAATGTGCTGCGGTGGTACTCCAAGTCACACGTACTGATTGTACGGTGCCGGTATTCAAAGTACGCTCTACGTCATCAGAGACCGTGACGCGGCGCAACCAGCGAGGAGCCATGCACACGCCAGCACCCCGAGCACTCGCACCGCGCACCGCCAGCGTCACTTACCCCGGAACCACCGAGCAGATCCGCGTGGTCCGAGCCGACCTGCGCCTCTTACTCGGCGACTGCCCCGTGGCAGACGACATGATCCTCTGTGCCTCCGAACTCGCGGCGAATGCCGCCATCCATAGCCGTTCTCGCTTGCCCGGCGGCACCTTCACCGTCCGGGCCACCATTAGCCCAGGCCACTACGCCTGGATCGAGGTCGAGGACAGTGGCGGCTCTTGGGCTCCAGTCATCAGCGACCGCACCCAGCGCCACGGACTCGACATTGTGCATGCCCTCGCCAGCGACTGGGGCCTCGACGGAGACGACACCGTCCGCGTCATCTGGGCAAGATTCGACTGGCCCCGCTATGTGTGAGCCGACGCCCGTTTTGCCCGTTTTACCCTTATGCGGTGAGGACTTTCTTTACGATCATCAAGGGCACGCCTTCGGCGCGCCAGGCCGGGCACGGCCCCGGCCCAATCGTATGCAGGGACGCGGAAATCAGCCGAAGGAATCGCGAGATGGAGCGGAGGAGAACCGCCAAAGCCGAGCGGGCAGCAGGGGACGCGCCTACTCCGGGGCGGGCAGCATGCCGCGCCCTACGGGCGGAAGCCCACCGGGCGCGGCGCTGCCGCCGGTCGGCTGCCCCGCACCCGTAGGCAGACGGTACCGGCTGCAACGCGCCCCGGTGACCGCGCCAGCGAGAACGGGCCGAGCAACCGGTCTGACGCCGAACGTGCCAATCGCCGTGAGAAAGTCACGGGATCGGAGCCGGAACGCCGCGCATTGTCCGGGACGGCCCCTCCAGCGTCAAGGGCACCCGGAGATCCTTTCTAACCGCTCCGCAGAAAGGATCTCCGGGACCCACCCTTGAGCGCCGGAGCCTCTGCCGCCCCTACGGGCCTGACGGCGAGGGCCAGGCCGGAGGCCAGGCCCGATCGGCGCGCGGCGGAGTTCTCGACAGCTATCACGAGGACGAGAGGATCTGAGGACAGGGCCGCACTCAAGGCAAACGTGATCTGCTACGGCACTAGCAGTGATCCACTGCGCGCTTGCCGCGCGAGCTACTTGACAACTCAACAGCGTGATTCGACTCAGAAGCGTGATTCGACAGGTCCGGCCTACTGAGTACCGCATGCCGGGCTGACTGTCAGAGGGTGTCGTTAACGTCGCAGAAGGTAGTCGCCTGTGCATTCCTGCGCACCGACACAAGCTGAAGGGACCTGGGTCATGACAGCAAACTGCGTGCTGATCGCTCTCGTCGGCGCCTCCGCTGGCGTGCTCATCGCCGTGATCGTGCGGAGCAGTCTGGGCCAGCCGGTTGACCGTCAGATCCTCGATCACATGCAGCGGATCGGCGCAGTGCGCCCCGAGGTTCCAGGGCCTATTGTGAGTTTGTGCTGATACGGAATCAGGAGACAGGTCTAGCTCTCCCGCCAGCGCCCGAGTTCGGCCCGGACAGCGCGTGGCCTCCTGTAGCTACGGATTGGGTGCCGCTGCGCTGGGAATTGTTCGAGGCACATCAGGCCAGTTTTGGTGCGGCCACTGCATATATTCTCTTTGAACTATGCCGCGCTTTCCAACATGATTCTTTGCCTATGGAGGACGCCCTGCAGGAGGACTTCCTCCGTGAAGCAGTGTTTGCTCAATACCCGCAACTGCTCATGATCGAACGCAGAGAGCCGAAAGCTGGCCAAGCCGGGAGCCTCCGCATATCGATACCTTCAGAAATCATGAAAATCCAGCAAGACCTCAGTCATGTAACCAGCACGGCGGTTGCGAGCCTATACAGATCGGGGGCGCTCGGTTGGTTTGAGCTTGTTAACGAACTGCGACGGCTAGTGCATTCTGCCCGTTGGAGGCGTACGGATCCGGTGACCCAGTTGCCCCCCGGTTCAACGCACGAAATGACGCACTCTATCACCACGGGCCTGTCTGTGGAGCACACTCAGGCGCTGGCGAACTCTCTCGGCCTTAGCCTCGGAACGAATGTAGGTGGCGTCCAGGCAAAGCTCAGCTCTCAGCTACAGCAGCAATTTGGGCTTACGCTGGAAATAGCTGCACAAGAACAAAGAAGCACGAAGCTAACTGTTACCAATCCCAGCGTAGATCACTCCAGGCTCTTCGCCCTCTGGCACGTGGATCACTGCGTCGCCGTGCATGCTCTGAGCATCTATCCGAGCGACGCGCCATCTGATGCAGCGGGACTCAGTCACGGCCTGCAGCCGTTCTGGGTGCCGCGAGGCAGCACCGAGTTTGCGACGGACAGCGATCCGCACATCACCTATGCGGAGGTACACCGAGCCTGAGATGAGACGAGCACTTGTGTGCTGTTTTCGTCGAAATACAGGCGATGATCTTCACCATGGCCAACCCGTCCAGATCCATGGCTGAATCGCTCTCAGCGCAATCAGTGGGTCGCTGATCGTGACCCTGATCAGGCCGGGGGTAGCTCGGTTCCCTGAGCAGCGGAGTCACCTTCCGACGCTGACGGGGGAGTGATCGTCTGAAGCACCTCACGGAGGAAAGTGGCTAGGGCATCTGGGCTAGGAGCTGTCTCGGTCAGCTCATCGCATGTCGGAAGTCCACTCGCCGCGACCCTCGCTACGGCCGCCCTCAGCACTTCGCGGAATCTCGCCGTGACCGCGTCTGGGTCCGCCGCCCTGACTGCCTGAGCCGTCTCCTGAAGGAACCCGAGATCGAATTCCGGAAGCAGTCGTAGCACGGCGAACATCTCCGGGGTGGAAATCGCCTCGACGAAACGAACGGATTCGTCTACTCGGTCAATTAGCTCGACTGCCTCCTGCTCAGCGATTTCAGACGGAACCTGAACAGCGTTGTGGTCGTGTTCGTAGTCTACGAACAGGCCGCGCACCTTCCGAAGATGGGTTCCGCGAGATTCCTCGAAGCGATGCTCCAGGAATTCGCTCACCGGTCT
>JASHPR010000528.1 GCA_030038015.1 Streptosporangiaceae bacterium | reverse complement strand
TCCGCGGCGATACCGGTCATCAGCAGCGTCTGCGCGACCTGCAGCGTGGTGTCGAACCGTTCCTGCGGATCCAGGCCACCCCAGGTGCCGTCCGGGAGCCGGTGATCCACCAGCCAGAGCGTCGCCTTGCCCAGCCGCGCGGCCTCGTCGCGGAAGTCGATCGACCGGGGCGCCGTCCAGGTGGCAAGCCCGAAATGCCGCAGGCCCGGCACATCGGCGGGTGATGGTGCCGTCACGTCACATCCGTCTCATTGGTCAGTGACTGCAGAGCCAGCACCGGCGGGCTGGGGGCTGCGGCACCGGTGCTGGCCGGCAGGGCTGCCAGTCCCGGCAAGGCGGCCTGCGTAGAGCTCAGCAGCGAGACTGCCGGGCGGCTCGTCCTGCGGGACAGGGAGATGAAGAAGGCGATCAGGAACGCCACCCCGAGCGCGAGCGCGGCGGGCACCACGATCCTGCTGAGAACGGACAGCGTGCGCGGCCCGCTGGCGAGCACGCCGAGCGGGAACACCACCGCCGCGGCGAGGTAAGCGAGCACCCCGACGCCGTACTTGAACGCGGTCAGCGGGATCAGCTCTTTGCGCCGCTGCAGCGCAAGCTTCGCCACTGCCGAAGTCTGATCGGCGGCGTGGACGGCTTGCCGCCATGCCGCCAGCGCCTCGCGTGCGTCCGCACTCGCCTTTACCGCAGCCGGGGAAGGCGACCTTGCCGCTGAGTCCCCGAACGTGACGCCGATCAGCGGGGATCCGGCCGGACGTGGCGGCTGCCGCCCGGCCCCTTCGGCTGCCTCGGTCTGCCGCTGTGCCGCGACGATCTGATACAGCGCTCGCCACAGCGCGTCCTCGGTGGCCCGGATGCGGAAGTGCGCCCACTTGAAGCGCTCCCAGCCTTCCTGGCGCTCATCAACAGGCACGATCGAGATCAGCGCGTAGGCCGCTCGCTCGCGGATCTCGGTGAGCTGGCTGACTGCGCGTCCGATGCTCTGCGCGCGTAGCTTGGGTGGCAGTTCCGCGAGCAGTGCGGAGCCGTCCGTACTGCGCTCGGCTTCAGCGGGCTCGACGGTGCCGCGCACCGCGACGAGGGCAGCGAGATCCTGATCCGAGAGGAGCAGCTGCGTCACGGCCGCGCCCAGCGCGTCGGTCGCAGCCGCCAGGGTGGCCTGAGCCTCTTCTTCGGCTGTGCGGGCGTCAGCTAGCCTGGCATCGGCCACATGCTGATCAGACACGAGCGCGATCAGCTGGGCGACAACGAAGCCGCCGACAATGGCGAGCAGGGTGGCGGCTGCAGCTGCGCAGGTAGACAGGATCCAGCCCGGGTCCGGCGTCCCTCCGGCGGCAGCCTGTGCTATCGCCGCGCTCAAGAGCACGCCGGTAGGATACCCGCGTGGCAGCACCGGCAGTTGTGATCGATTGCGACCCTGGGCATGACGACTTCCTCGCGATACTGCTGGCGCAGCGGTTCGCCGACCTGCGCGGGATCACCACCGTTGCCGGCAACACCAGCGTGGCCAACACCACCCGTAACGCCTGCATCGCGGCCGGCATGTGCGGTTTCCGCGGCCCTGTCGTGGCCGGAGCGGCTGGGCCGCTGCTCGGCGAGCCGCAGTTTGCCGAGCATGTACACGGTGCCAGCGGGCTCGACGGCCCGGAGCTGCCCGCCGTGACCCGGTCGGCAAACGAGGGCGAGGCCAGCAGCTTCCTTATCGACGCGTGCGGACCCGAGACCTGGCTCATAGCGACTGGCCCGCTGACGAACGTGGCACTAGCGATCCGCCGCGACCCCGGCTTCGCCGCCCGGCTCGCCGGCATCTCGGTGATGGGCGGCAGCACCTCGTACGGCAACATCACGCCGACCGCTGAGTTCAATATCTGGGCCGACCCGGAGGCTGCCTCCATCGTGTTCAACTCGGGCGCGCGACTGCGCATGGTCGGACTCAACGTCACCCACACGGTGCTCGTTGACTGGCCGTTCGTGCAGCGCGTTCGCGAGCTGGACACCCCGCCCGCACGGTTTGCGGGCGATCTGCTCGCGGCGTTCGTGACTGCGTACAGCAAGATGTCAAGGCAGCCCGGCTTCGCGCCGATCCACGACCCGTGTGCCCTTCTCTGGATCACGCACCCGGGCTTGTTCGGGTCAGTTCCCGCACGTGTGGACATCGAGCTGGCGGGCGCCTTCACGCGTGGCATGACCGTCGTCGATCTGCGCGAAGCGGCGGACATCACCGCAGCTAACGCCGACGTGGCGATGAGCGCGGATAGCGCGCGGGTGCTGGACCTGCTCTACGAAACGGTAAGCGCCCTCTAGCGGCAATTGCATGCCCGGATGCCGGGCTGCTATCTGACAGTGCCCGTACGGGACGGCCGGTCAATCCCTCAGCGCGGGGAATCCCCGGTCACCGGGGCCAGTGCGGATCTTGATGAAGGCCCACACCCCTTCACGGCCGACCCGGATCCGGTGCAACTGGCCGTCGAACTCGACGGTGACCGACTGCCGCCCGGGCACGCGGCCGAAGGCGTAGCAGGCGGGGCCGACCTGCCCGCCGGTTTGCTCGCGCCCCAGGGTGCTAACGGTCGGCACGTGATCACACCTTGATCAGCGGAACGGGTTTGCGACCACCACGCCCGCATAGTCCTGCCCGTCATTGAGGTCTTCGGACAGCACGGCCTGACAGCCCAGGGCGCGGGAAGCCTCAATGATCGCCGCGTCCCAGTACGACAGCCGGAACCGCTGCCGGGAACTCAGAGCCGCCAGCATGATCCCGCTCGTGATGTCCTGCACGGGGAAGCGCCGGAACGACTCGATCAGCCGGACAGCCTGGTGATGGCTGATGGCGTCGGAGCGGTTCTCGCGGGTCGCCTGCACATAGAACTCCTGCAGGACCTGCACCGACAATCCCAGGTCGTGCGCTTCGAGGATCTCGTTGGCGCGTGTCGCCTTGTCATGCTCTGCCGGGTCCCGGGAGATCGCATAGAGCAGGACATTGGTGTCAACGAACCGCACGATCATGCACCTCATCGCGGCCCAGCCGGTCGGCGGCGCGGAACCGGCCGATCTCGGCCTGAACCTCGCGTTGCTGCGCCTCCAGCCTGCTGAACTCCCTTGTCCGCTCGGACAGGCTTCGCAGGTAAGCAACGACCAGCGCGCTTACCGAGGTGTCCCGTTCTGCGGCGGCGATTCGGGCATCGCGGTACACATCATCAGGAACGGAGACCGTAATGTTCTTCACCGTTTCACGGTATCACATTTACTGTGAAACTTGGCGCGAGGGCGCTGCCGTTCTGCCGGCCGCCGCAATGCCTACATGCCTGCTATCATGCATGCATGGAACAGATGACGTGGCGGGCACCGGCGGAACTGATCGCGCGGGTGCGGCTGGCCGCGCAGCGGCGGGGCCGCAGCATGAACGACTACGTGACGGCCGTTCTCGACGCCGCCACGAATCCGCGGCTGGCCGGGAGCGAGGTCGAGCGGCTGCGGGAACGCCTCGATCAGGCGGGGCTGCTGGCCGAGCCTGGCGAGCGCCGCCGTCGCCCGGCAGCCGATGAGGTTGGTGCCGCTCGGAGCCGCGCTGGCCAGGGGACAGCTCTGGCAGACCTGATCGGCGAAGGTCGTTGAGCACGTTCGCCGACTCTTCGGCGCTGGTGAAGCTGTACGCGGACGAGGCTGGCGACGAAGACATCCGCGCGCTGGTGACGGTTGCGGTTGCCGAGCTGGCGCGGGTGGAGGTCCCAGCCGCGCTGTGGCGGAAGCAGCGCATGGGCGAGCTGTCGGTTGGCGATGCGCGCCTGCTCACCGCCGATTTCGAGGCCGACTACTTCGGCACCGGCACCGAGCCCCCGCGATTCGTTGCCGTGGCGGCCACGGGTTCCCTTCTCGACGAGGCGGCCGCGCTCTGCGCATCGCACGGCCTGCGTGCCGATGACGCCGTCCAGCTGTCCACCGCCCTGGCCGTGCGCCGTACTGATGAGAGCTGCGCGGCATTCGCGGCCTTCGACCGCCCGCTGCGAGCCGCAGCGGCCGCCGAGGGCTTCGACCTCGTGCCCCCGGACCTTGGGTCACCTTGGGCGATCCGTGGGCCCGCGGGCTAGCACGGTGAAGCGCGAGACGGTCCCGCTGCCGGCCGGGTTCGGCATCGCGTTCGACCCCGGAACCCAGTTCGTGGGGTCCGACGTGCTGTTCGGCGGGTCGCCGGCGCGGCTGCTCCGGCTGAACGCCGCCGGGGTCCGGGCGCTCGACGAGCTGCGCGCCGGCCGGGTGGGCTCGGCGGCCAGCGGCCGCCTCGCCCGGCGGCTCACGGACACCGGGCTCGCGCACCC
>JASHPR010000527.1 GCA_030038015.1 Streptosporangiaceae bacterium | reverse complement strand
ACCCACCCTACGACCCCAGCCGGCCCGCACGCTCCTGCTGGCTTTTCCGAGCCGCTGCCACCCCGCGCGAGCAGACGGGCGGGTCAAGGACCGGGCGCAGCCCGGCCGCGCAGCGGTACCCGCAGGGCGTCCTCGACGCGCCCGCCCGCGAGCCGGTAATGCTCGCGGCGGGAAAGCTGCTCTGGCCGCATCACGCTCGCACCTTGACTTTGCAACAAAGAGGCGTTCGTTCGGCACGCTCTGGTAGCGGTGTAGGCCGTGGTCAATGGGCGCGCCGAACGGGTAATCGGGGCGCCTGCAGCGCGACGATCTGCTCCGCGCCTACTTCGGCGACCCCGCCTGGTTCGCCGAAGGATCGGCCGTGCCCGGCCTCGCGGCCGCGGCAACAAGCCATCTGCGAAGCGATGAATGGGAGGAGAAGGCTCGATCGGTACCCCCCACGAGGGCTGTCAGGCAAGTAGCCCCGGTAAGAAGCACGATGACATTGGGCCCGGCTGCAGGCGAAAGGGCCGGCAGTGAGCCTGGCGAACGTGTGCTCAGCTTGTCGTTTAACCTGCGCGTTCGCGCCGGGCTTTGAGGCTGGGTTCTCTTCTGGTGGTTTTCCCCACGTCGTGGCGGGGTGCGGGGCGGCGGTTCTTCGACCCTGGCGGGCGTCCTGGGCCGGGCTTGCCGGGTTTCGGCGCACCGGCCGGGCAGGGGATGGCCGCGCGGATGTTCCGGAAACCGCGGCGGACGCGGGCCGGGGTGAGCCGCCCGGGCGGGGCGGGCCGTTCCCAGGGCAGGCGCAGGTCATCGGCCAGGGGCCGGGCGAGCCGGAGCTGGGCGTGGCAGGTGATGATCAGCCAGGTCCACCGGTTAGCAGCCTCGGGGCTGCGGATTTTCGGGATGGTCCAGCCGAGGACCTGCTTGAACAGCCGGAAGGTGTGTTCAAGATCAAACCGGCGGAGGAATGCCTGCCACAGCCGGTCGACCTGGCCGGGGGCGGTGCCGGTGCGCGAGCACCACAGCCAGACCGGCTTGGGGTCGCGGTCACCGGGCAGGTGATCGACCTGGAGGCGGATCAGCGTCCCGTCGATGACGGGCAGGTCGCCGTCGTGGCCGAGCCAGGCCGAACGGTGGGTGAGCCGGGGGTGCAGCCGGTCCCAGGCCTGCGCTACGGCGGTGCCATACCGGGTGGTCTGGGTGATCGTGGTCACCGCCGCAGCGGGCCAGCTCGCCGGGTCGGCGAGCTTGAAGTCCGTCCCGTGCCGGGGTGGCCGGCCCCGGCCTGGCCGCCGCTGCGGCGGGAAGCACAAGACCCGGTCGCTGCGCAGCCGGCCCAGCACCTCCACCGGCAGGTCAGCAAGCAAGAACGCCAGCCGGGCCACGTCGTAGCCAGCGTCGAAGATCACCAGTACGGGCCGGTCACCCTCACGCCAGTGCCCGGCGGCGATCAGCCGGGTGACGACGTCACGGACCTGGGCGGCGGTCACCTCGGCCTCATCGTCATCGGGCCCCAGGCGCACCGCGTCCAGCACTGCGGTCCACGAGGTCCGGCCCGGCTCCAGCGCGGCGATCACCGAGTACGGCCAGCCCGGGATCATCTGCGCCTGCCCCTTCCCCCGCCCGTAGACGTGGCAGAACAGCCGGCCCGGGCTGGTCGCCGCGCCCGGCCGCAGCCAGTTACTCACATCCACCGCCAGCACCAGCCGCCCGTCCGCCGCCCGCGGTAACGGCAGCCCCGCCAGCGACCGCCGCAGCCGGCCGATGTCGATCCGGCCGTGATTCACCGCGTCATACAAGGCGCCATGGCCGCGCCGGTGTTCGGCGGCCAGCGACAGCCCGGCCAGGGTCTTAACCGGCCCGTCCGCGCACAGCACCGCATCAGCCAGCTCGGACAGCTCATCGGCGCGAGCGGTGAAGCAGGAATAGACATCCAGCCGGAACCGCGCCAGCACGGCGAGTGGCCCGGCCCCGGCATCCTCTGGCAAGCTGTCCATCACGGCCTTCGCTGATGATCATGATTCTCTGGCGAGAACACATGATCACGCGGAGGCCGCCTTCATGCGCGGCGACACGCCGGGCACCCCAGCGCAAGATCTATCAAACAGTCACAGCTCAGCCCCGAGAGGTTAAACGACAAGCTGAGGCTCTGCCGCGAATTTTGTGATCACGTTGGGGTGAAGGATGACGCGCGTGCGGGGCAGGCCGAATCTGGCGCGTCCGTACATCTGGCGCTTGAGCATCTTGATCTTGCTGACGGTGCAACCGGCTGACCGCACGCAGCGGCTCGCCCGCGCCGAGCAGCACACGCACGTTCTGGCGGTCCCCGCCGTCTGCCGGGTATGCGCGACGACCAGGAGACCGCCATGGCCACCACCCAGGCCCGCCCGCCGGCCTGCTCGCGAGCGGGCCGGGGACCGGAATCTCGAGCTGTTCCCACCGTTCGCCGGCGCCGACGTCGACTTCATCGTCGGCGGCGAGGTCGCGCGGATTCCCGAGTTCCGGCCCGGCTGAAGGAGATCGCGATCCCGGTCATGGTGCTGGCGCGGACGGGCGGCGCGTGGCGGGCCGACGGGCTGGCGGCCAGTTCCATGATCGTGGTGGATTCGCGACGAATACGGTCACCAATCAACCACGATCCTGAAAACCAGCTGTCAGATGCGGATTACGGACAAGCTGCAGGGGCCGGAACGTCGGGACGGGTTGCCCGGAAAGGCGTTTAGGCTGCACGGCCAGCGAGGTAGCTGCACGGCCAGCGAGGTAGGGGCGCGAGCGGGCCGGGCCCTGCCAGGACCTCAGCCAGCGGCGCGATCGGCGGCGAGGTCGCGCGGATTCCCGACTTCCGGACCGGCTGAAGGAGATCGCGATCCCGGTCATGGTGCTGGCCGGGCGCTATGACCGCGCGCTGTACCCGCGGCTGCAGCGGCAGTTCACCTCCTGCGCACCGCAGATCCGGCTGGAATTCCTGGAGCACGGCGGGTCCTTCTGCCATGTCGAGGAACCCGATGCCGTCTTCGCGCTGGTCCGCGACTTCACCGGCAGGGCCGATTCCTCCAGACGCCGATTCCTCTAGACAATGCCTGTCTGGAGCGCTGATTATGGCTAGCATAATGACCCGTTAAAGAGCGCGCCGGCATCGGGTCCGAACTCCGCATATTTGCATCCGAGCCAGCGTAATAGCGGCAGGGCGCCGAAACCCGGCCTTCCGGCCGGTTGGCCCGCGCGGCGATTGACGGCAGGGAAACCGGGATAACTTAATTCCGTGCCCTTGCGAAGTTATCTTGATGGCCGCGTTTTCGGTGAACTGCAGGACGGCCCCGGGCCGCTGGTCGTCGCGCTGCACGGCTGGGGACGCGACCATCGCGAATTCCGGAGCGCACTGAGCGGGTACCAGCATCTGCTGGTTGACCTGCCGGGCTTCGGCGTGTCGCCGCCGCCCGCCGAGGCCTGGGGAGCGGCCGGCTACGCCGGCTGCGTGGCCGCGGTGCTCGACGAGCACGCCACCGCCGGCCCGGCCGTGGTCATCGGGCACAGTTTCGGCGGGCGCGTCGCGGTGTGCCTGGCCGCCGGCAGGCCCGGCCTGGTCCGGGCGATGGTCCTTTGCGGCGTGCCATTGATCAGGGCGCCGGGAGCGGGCAGGGTTCCGGCCGCCTACCGGCTCGCCAGGAAGGCCCATCAGATGGGCCTGCTGAGCGACCGGCGGTTCGGCGCAATGCGCCGGGCGCGCGGTTCGGACGATTACAACGCTGCCACGGGAGTCATGCAGAAGGTCCTTGTCCGGGTGGTCAACGAATCGTATGAAGCGCAGCTCGGCGCGATCCGGTGCCCGGTGGCGCTGCTGTGGGGCAGCGCCGACCAGGCGGTCCCGCCCGGCATGGTGGAGAAGGCCGGCAGCCTGCTGACCGCGGGGGTAACCGCCGACGTCGTCGAGGGCGCGGGCCATGATGTGCACCTGCAGGCCCCCGGCCGGCTCCAGGCCATGGTGGAGAAGGTCCTCGAGATGCCGGGGAGCGTGCCACGGTGCTGATCGGCCTGCTCACCCTTGTCCCGCTGGCCGCGGTCGTCATCGCCGACCTCCGCTGGCTGCGGGTCATGCAGCGGGAGCACTACATCCCGGGCTCGTGCACGACGGCCGCGCTGCGCTGGGCCCGCAAGCGGCCGCCCAACCAGCTGCTCGCGCCGGCACTCGCCGTGGCGGCGCTGCTCGCCCTGGCCGGGCGCCCGGTCCCGGTCAGGGCGA
>JASHPR010000526.1 GCA_030038015.1 Streptosporangiaceae bacterium | reverse complement strand
TATGAGGAGATCGCCGCCGCGCTAGGGATCAAGCTGGGCACCGTCCGCAGCAGGATCCACCGTGGCAGGGCGCAGCTGCGCGCCGCGCTTGAGCACCGGCGCCCGCGCCATCTCGGGGAGGCACGGGTCCCGACGCAGCCCGCGCCGTTGGGTGCCAGACTCGCACCGGGGAGTTAGGCATGGGCCATCTCGGTCATCGCCTCTCCGCCCTCATCGACGGAGAGCTCGATGGCGTGGAACGTGACCGGGTGCTCGTGCACCTGGCCAGATGTGAGTCATGCCGGGCGGATGCCGTCGCTTTGCGGACGCTGAAGCGGCGGATGAACGCGCTCGGCGAGGCCGCCGCCGATTCCGGGCTGACCAGGCGGCTGATCGGGCTGGCGCAGCCGGGCGGGCCGGCTGGCCAGGCCGGCGAGGCCCCATGGTCCCGGATGCCCGCTGCGCGCGCATGCGATCACGGCCCCCGCGAGCTGCGGCCTTCGTGGTATGTCGCCTTCGGTGCTACCGCTGCCATCCTGGTCGGCGTCGGCACCGCGGCATTCCTTGCGGGCGGCGGCCAGGAACAGCCCGAGCCGAGGGTGACTCCCGCGGTCGACATCTACGTGCTGCAGCATGACCTGATGACCGGGGTCGTCCCGGCGAGTTCCGGCCCATTCGGACAGCGCCCGAAGAAGAGCCCGTCTCCGCACCTGCCGTGAGCCCTCAGATGGTGTCTGGTTGGCGGATCGCCGGGCTGGCCGCGCTCCTCGGCCTTCTGGGGTCGTGCGTGGTCGGCCTTGCGCTGGCGGACGCGCCGCCCGGGCCACCTTTCCTGACGCGGTCAAATCTGACCAGCGCACCGCTGCGGCCGGCGCGCCCGGCTCAGGATGGGCAAGCCAGCTTCGGCCTGCGGCTGCTCCGGCAGGCCGCAGCGGCCTGCCGGAGCACTTCCTACAGCGGTGAACAGGTCGTGCTGTGGTGGGGCCCGGGCGAGACGAGCGCATCAGTGGTCGATGTCTGGCATCAGCCCGGCCAGGTCACTCTGGTGCAGGCAGCCAGCATCGCGCCCGGTGGCGGGGCCGCGCCCGCGCCAGGTATCACTTACCCCCCGGGGTCGGTCACCCGGGCCGCGGGCGCCGGTGATCAGGACCCGGACGGCATCCTCGGCGTCTCGAACCAGCTTCTGGCCCTGCTTGAGTCCAACTACCAGGTCGTCTACGCGGGCCGTGGGTCGGCGGCCGACCGCTCGGCGCTGATCGTCGAGGTCCGCCGCCCCGGTGGCGGCCTGGCGGCGCGGTTCTGGCTGGACGCCGCGACCAAGCTTCCGTTGCGGCGCGAGCTCTTTGCATCCGGCGCGGACATGGTGAGCGAGGACTCGTTCATCAACCTGCGGCTGGGCGCCCGCGGGCTGAGGGCCATGCCCTCGCCCGCCGGCGCACCCTGGACGGCGCATCTCGACCAGGCGAGGATGACGGCGCTGCGCGCCAGGGGCTGGCCGCTGCCCAGCGAGCTTCCGGGCAACCTCGTCCTCTTCGCGGCGACGGAGACCTCGGCCCGTTCCGGCCCCGTGATAGATCTCTCCTACTCCGACGGTCTGGCAGTTATATCCGTTTTCGTCCAGCGCGGCGAGCTCGGCCAGCCGATGCCGGGCTGGCGGCAGATCGGCATGCGCGGGCAGACCGTCTACTCGATCGATCCCGCCGAGCGCAGCTTCGCCTGGTCCTCGGGCGGATTCGTGTACACCGTGATCGCGGATGCCCCTGTAGCGGCCGTCGGCCAGGTCGTGGCGGCCATGCCCAACTCCGCCGCACCAGGATTCTGGGATCGGATGGCCCTGGGCTTCCGCCGTCTCGCCTCGTGGCTCAACCCGGTGCACTGATGAGGCCTATCACGTCCGGCTCGGGGGCATGTATGGCTGGAGCGGCGGCGGCGCGCTTGTAGCCGACAAGAGACCGCCTCGGGGGAGACGCGCGATGTCCGATGGGTCTGTGCGCGAGGGGGAGTCCAGGCCGGGCCTGCCTGGCCGGGGCGGGGCGGCGGGCACGGGTCCGCCTGGCTCGGCCGGCTCGCCTTGCCCTCCCGCCTCGGCCGCTCCCGCCGTTCCCTCTGGCGCGTCTGGCCCGGCCGTTCCTTCTGGCGCGTCTGGCCCGGCCGTTCCCTCTGGGGACCCGGCAGCCGGTGTGACGGGCACGGCCGGCGTGGCGTCTGCCCCGCCCGGCCCGGCCGATTCCGCGCATCCGCCCGGTGATGCTCACGACCGTGCCGCCGCGAATCCGCCCTCTCCGGCGGATTTGTCATATTGGTTCGACCTCAGCTGCCCATCGGCGCTTCAGCGATCTGACGGGCCGGCCGGCACGCCCGCAGCTCATGCCTCGCCGCCCCGCCGGCGGGCCCGGTGGTACCGCAGGCTGGCCCGATCCAGGCTGCTGATCACCGTGGTGCTCACGGCGCTGGCATCCGCTGTGGCCGGGGGGCTGATCGGCGGGTACATCGGCTCGAGGCCGACGCCAGGGACGGAGCCGAGCTACAGCCTGGGCACGGCACCGCCCGCGCTGGCCAACAGGCCGCCGGATTCGGTCGCTGGCATCGCGGCCCGGGTGCTGCCCAGCGTGGTCATGATCAGGGTGAACGGCGACGAGGGCACCGGCTCCGGGTTCATCATCAGCGGCGGTTACATCCTCACCAACGACCACGTGATCACCCTGGACGGCGCGGTGACCCACGCCTCGCTGCAGGTGGTCTTCAACGGGGGTCAGACGGCGTCGGCGCGGCTGGTCGGTGCGGACCCGTACTCCGACATAGCGGTGCTGAGGCTGGCGCAGCCCGCCCGCCTCCCGGCGCTGTCGCTGGGCAACTCCGACAGCGTCGAGGTCGGGGATCCGGTGGTGGCCTTCGGCTCGCCCCTTGGCCTTGCCAACACCGTGACAAGCGGCATCGTCAGCGCGCTGAACCGGCCGGTCCAGCCGGGCTCCGGTGGCCCCGGCAGCGGTCCTCTGGTCTACTACGACGCCATCCAGACCGATGCCCCGATCAACCCCGGCAACTCGGGCGGGCCGCTGGTGAACGCACAAGGCGAGGTCATCGGGATCAATGCCGAGATCGACACGCTCGGCGGGGATCCCGTGAGCGGGGTCCAGGGTGGCAGCATCGGGTTGGGGTTTGCGATCCCGATCAATCAGGTGCGCATCGTCGCGACCGAGCTCATCAGGACCGGCCGGGCAGCGCATTCCGTCATCGGTGCTTTCGTCAACACCAGCTACACGGGCAGCGGCGCTCAGATCGCCAAGGCGCGCACCGGCGCTCCCCCGCCGGTCACGCCGGGCGGCCCCGCGGCTCAGGCGGGCCTGCAGCCGGGCGACGTGATCATCCAGTTCGCCGGCCAGCCGATCGACGACGCGACGTCGCTGCTCGACGCGATCCGCTCCCAGCAGCCGGGCACCCGGGTGGCCGTCACGTTCATCAGGGGTGGCGTCACCCGCACCGTCACCCTCATCCTCGGATCAGCTGAGTCATTACCCGTGCGCGCAACGTAGCGCCCGTTCGTGATCATCTTAACTTTTCCCCCGTTTCAGTCATGATCACGACCTATATGCCCTAATTATCCTCACCGAAAGAAGTAAGAGTCGCGATGATCATGGAAGTCATGCCTGCGGGCCCGCCCCTGGCCGCTGGGGAGGGGTGGCGGGCGTGGGCGGTGCGGCGGCTGGGGCGGGTGCGCGGCGGCTAGGGCGGCGGGCGTGGGCGGTGCGGCGGCTGTGGCGGGGTGCGCG
>JASHPR010000525.1 GCA_030038015.1 Streptosporangiaceae bacterium | reverse complement strand
CATCGTGCACGACCCGGCCTGCACGTCGAGCGGCAGGGCCAGCACCACGGTGCGCCGCCCGGCCACCGCGGTTCGCCAGGCGCGCACGGTCTCATCAACGGCGAACGCGGGGGAGTGCGGCCGGAACGCGGCCGCGCCGACGGCGGTGGCCAGCGACGCCACGTCGACGCGGAAGTTGGACCTGACCGCCGCCGAGGCCACGTCGGCGGCGAGCACGACCAGCGGGGTGCGGCTCTTGGCGGCCTCGGTGATCCCGGTCATGGCATTGGTCAGCCCCGGGCCCTGGTGCAGGGACAGCACCCCCGGCCTGCCGGTGAGCCGCGCCCACGCGTCGGCCATGACCGCGGCGCCGCCCTCGTGCCTGGCCGCCACGTAACGGGCGCCGCGGGCGATCAGGGCGTTGGTGACCTTGAAGTTGCCGCTGCCCACCACGCCGAACACGGTGCCGGCTCCCAGCCCGGCCAGCGCGGCGGCCACGGCCTCGGTGACCGGCAGGCCGGCCGCGGCCGGCGCCGCCTCGCCGGCCGGCATCAGGAACGCTCGACCAGGGCGATGGCCCGGCACGGGCTGCCGGACCCGCCGGTGATCGGCAGCGGGCCCGCGATCACCACCGCTCCGGTCGCCGGCAGCCTGGCCAGGTTCTGCAGCTGGGTCAGGCCGTACTTGCCCGCGCCGAGCAGCGAGGCGTGGCAGGGGAACGGCGGGTCGAACGAGTGCGCCGCGCCCGCGTCGGTGCCCACGGTCTCCACGCCAAGCCCGGCCAGAGGGGTCTCCTGCGCCAGCCAGCGCGCGCAGCCGACCGAGATTCCCGGCGTGTGCGGGCCCGTCTCGTTCGCGTTCAGGAACGCCTCCTGGCTGCGCGACCTCGCATCCCAGCCGGTCCGGTAGAGCAGCCACCCGCCGTCGGGCAGCGGGCCGTGCTCCGCCTCCCACCCCTTGACGTGCTCGATCTCGAGCAGGTAGTCGGGGTCGGCGGCCGCCTCGGCGCTGAAGTCGAGCACCACGGCGGGCGCGATCAGCCTGGTGACCGGCACCTGCGAGACGTCCTCGCCGTCCCGCCCCGTGGCCCAGTGCACCGGGGCGTCGAAGTGGGTGCCGGTGTGCTCGCCCGTGCTGATGTCGTTCCAGTACCACGCGGGCCCGCGCTCGTCGTACCTGCTGATCTCGTGCAGCGCGAACGGCCTGGTGTTCCCGAACGGCTCTGGGAGCCTGATCACCGGGGTCGCAGCCTCGAGCGGCGCGGTGAGGTCGATCACCTCCACGCGCGCGTCCCTGATGGCCGAGATGAGCTGGTCGAGCACGGGCATGGCACGCCTCCGGTCTGCGTGAAGCGAGCGGGTTAACCCGCATTGGGGGGAATGGTCCTGCCGCACTAGCCTGCCGCACCCGCCTGCCCCGCACCAGTGCCTGGCCGGGCGGGCGCGCGGCCCGGCCAGGTGGCCGAATCCGGGCTGGCCAGCGCGCAGAATGGGACTATGACACCACGGCCCATCCCCAAGGCGCGGACGCTGGTCACCGACGACGGCGTCGCGATCGACGCCATCCACCTGGCCGGCCAGGACGACCTGGCGGTCGTCCTGGCGCACGGCTTCACCCTGCACTGGCAGCATGGCGCGGTCTGGAAGGTGGCCACGCGGCTGAACCGGTCGGCCGGGGTGATCGCCTTCGACTTCCGCGGCCACGGCCGCTCCGGGGGGATGTCCACGCTGGGCGACCGCGAGATCGGCGACGTCGACATCGCGCTCCGCTACGCGCGGGAGCTCGGCTACCAGCGGGTGGCCACGGTCGGGTTCTCCATGGGCGCGTCGGTCGTGCTCCGGCACGCCGGCCTGACCGGCGGGTCCGACGCCGTGGTGTCGGTCAGCGGCCCTGGCCGCTGGTACTACCGGGGCACCAGGCCGATGCGCAAGGTGCACTGGGCGGTGGAGCACCGGGTGGGCCGCCTGGTGAGCAGGACCCTGCTGCACACCAGGATCAGCTCGGGCCGCTGGGATCCGGTGCCGGTCGCGCCGGCCGACGCCGCGGCGCGGATCGCGCCGGTGCCGCTGCTGATCGTGCACGGCGACCGGGACGGTTACTTCCCCGTCGACCACGCCCAGCAGCTGTACGACGCGGCGCGCGACCCCAGGGAGCTGTGGATCGTGCCCGGCTTCGGCCACGCCGAGTCCGGGGCGATCGAGATCCCGGCGCTGATCGACCGGATCGGCGGCTGGGTCCGCTCGGCCATCCCCGTGGCGGCCAGCCCCAACGTGGTGGCCTGACCGGCACGCATGCGGCGCTCGGGCCGCGCCCGGGCCGCGCTCAGGCGGCACTGGCCGGCGGCAGCACGGTGGCCGCGCGCTTGACCGTCCGGATGACCGGGGCGACCTCGAGCGCGTTCACCCCCTCCAGCCGGGCGATGCGCTCGGTGAGGTAGCGGTAGAGCGCGTGGTCGTCCCGGCACAGCACGCTGGCCATCAGGTTGCTCGCCCCCGTGGTGGCGGCGGCGAACGGGACCTCGGGGTGCTGCGCGAGCGCCCGGCCGACCGGGGCCAGCCGGGCGGGCGTGACCGACATGTGCAGGTAGGCGTGGATGCCGATGCCGAACGGCGCCTCGTCGACGTCGACGTCCAGGTACAGGATGCCCGCGGCGCGGAGTTCCTCGACGCGGCGCCGCACGGTGGACTCGTGCCAGTGCGTGGCCTGCGCAAGCTCGGCATAGCTGGCCCGCCCGTCGCGGGCGAGCTCGGCGAGCAGCACCCGGTCACCGGGCCCGAGGCCCCTGCTGCCGGGCCCGGCGTCCGGCGCGGGGGCCGCGAGCACCGACGCCTGCCCGGGGGTGAGCGCCTGGGTGGCTCCCGGCCAGTGGCTGGCGCCGCCGCGGAACACGTGCAGCAGCGACTGCGCGCTGATGGCCACGATCCGCCGGCTGGCGGGAAGCTGGCGGAGCAGCAGGTCGTGGCGGCTGCGCGGGTCGGCGGGCTTCACCACGCAGCCGACCTCGGTGCCCCCCGATGTGAGCGACACCCAGGATGTGTCGCCGCGGCGGGCGAGCGCCTCGGCCACGCCCGCGGCCGCGTCCGGCACGCACTGCAGCCTGACCACCCAGTCGGACTGGCCGAGCCGCTGTGAGTCCGGCAGGCCAACGACGCGCACCACGCCGGCGGAGCGCATCCGCCGGTAGCGACGGGCCACGGTCTGCTCGGACGCGCCGATGACCGCGGCGATGCGGCTGAAGGGCGCGCGGCCGTCGATGATCAGCGCATGGATGATCTGCCGGTCAAGCTGGTCCAGGCTCAGCAATGTCACCACCCTGAACGGTGTGCTGCGGAGGAATCAGGCACAGCAAGCTACTGTAGTGGAGTTCTCCGTCGCCGTCGCCGACCCTGGAGTCGAGGCGGCCGCCGGGCCGCCTGGAGGGGTGAGACGTCATGGACCGGAAGTGGTGGACCCTGCTCGCGGTCTGCCTGGGCACGTTCATGCTGCTGGTCGACATAACGATCGTGAACGTGGCGCTGCCGAGCATCCAGGGCGACCTGCACGCGAGCTTCGCGCAGCTGCAGTGGGTGGTGGACGCCTACGCCCTGTCGCTGGCCGCGCTGCTGCTCACGGCGGGCTCGCTGGCCGACATCTTCGGGCGCAGGCTGCTGTTCTCGATCGGGCTCGCGGTCTTCACCGCCGGGTCGCTGCTCTGCGCGCTGGCCACCGGCCCGCTCTTCCTCGTGCTGTCCCGGGCCGGGCAGGGAATCGGCGGCGCGGTCATGTTCGCCACCTCGCTCGCGCTGCTCGCCCAGGCGTTCCACGGGCGGGAGCGGGGCACCGCCCTGGCCATCTGGGGGGCGGTGACCGGGGCGGCCGTGGCCGTCGGGCCGGTGCTCGGCGGGATCATCACCACCGGCTGGAGCTGGCGCGGGATCTTCTTCGTCAACATCCCCATCGGCGCGGTCGCGCTGGCCGTGACCGCCCGGCGGGTGGCCGAATCCCGGGACCCCGGCCGCGGCGGCGTGGACCTGCCCGGGTTCACGCTGTTCACCTGCGCGCTCATCGCGCTCGTCTACGGCCTGATCCGGGCCGGCGAGCAGGGCTGGGGGGACACGGGGGTCGCGATCTGCCTGGCCAGCGCGGCGGTGCTGCTGGCGGCGTTCCTTGCCGTGGAACGGCTCAGCCGCACGCCCATGTTCGACCTGGCGCTGTTCCGCGTGCCGACGTTCTCCGGCGGCTCGGTGGCCGCGTTCGCCATCAACGGCTGCGTGTACGCCATGGTGCTCTACATCGTGCTCTACCTGCAGGACCTGCTGGGCTACAGCGCGCTGCAGACCGGGCTCCGGCTGCTGATCATGTCCGCGGTCACCCTGCCCGCCGCGATCGCCTCCGGCCGGCTGAGCAGCCACGTCCCGGTGCGGATGCTGGTCGGCGCGGGCCTGGCCCTGTCCGGCGCCGGGCTGCTGCTGATGGCCGGCCTGTCGGCGGGGTCCGGCTGGACCCACCTGATCCCGGGGCTGGTCGTGGCCGGCGTCGGCTCCGGCCTGGTGAACCCCGCGCTGGCGTCGACCGCCGTCGGCGTGGTCCCGCACCGCGCGGCCGGGATGGCGTCCGGCATCAACACCACGTTCCGCCAGGTCGGCGTGGCCACCGGGATCGCCGTGTTCGGCACCCTGTTCGCCACCCGGCTCGCCGATGGCATCGTCGCCGGGCTGCGCGGGACCCCGCTGGCCAGCCGGGCGCATGGCGTGGCCGCCGCGGTCAGCCAGGGCCAGGGCCAGCGGGTGCTCGCCGCGCTGCCCCCGGCCGCCCGGCAGGCCGCCGGCCAGGCCGTGCGGACGGCGTTCGTCAGCGGGCTGAACGAGATCCTCATGGTCAGCGGGACCGGCGCGCTCGTCGCCGCCGTCGCAGCCGTGATCCTGATCCGGAGCCGGGACTTCGTGGCACGGACACCGCCGCTGGAGGCGGCCCAGGTGGCCGGCCACCCGGCCGCGTCCCGCGCCGACGCGGCCTGAGCCAGCTGGCGGCGCCTGCCCGTCGGTCACCGGGCCTTCGCCACACGCTCACAGCCGGACTCCGGGACTCCGGCATGAAAAAGGTTGCTTGTGTCGGCCTTGGGGTCACTGCGTGCTGAGCGCTTTCACCGTTCGGTCGATGGCCTGTTCCATCCAATCGAGTTCAGAGTCAGTCCAGATCAACGGTGGGCTTATCTGAATTTCTCCGCCGACGAGGGCCCTGGTAAGAGTCCCATGCTGGCGCAGCATGCCGCTGAATTGCGCGGGGAGGGTGGGTGATCGTTCCAGTGCGTCAGGGGAGAGGCGCAGCGACGCAAGGGCCCCAAAGCCAGCCCGGACCTCAGCGATCAGGTCGTAGCTTACTAGCGGCGCAAGGCGTTGGGCGAGTTCGGTCTCGAGCTGTTGTGAGCGTGAAAGCAGATCCTCGCGCTCAATGATATCGAGGTTCGCCAGCGCTACCGCGCATGCGGTGGCATGGCCAGAGTAGGTGTAACCGTGCCGCCATGGCCCAACCATGCCATTGTAGAATGGCGCGCTCACGCGGGGACCCGCCACCACTGCGCCGAGCGGCAGGTACCCCGAGGTGAGGCCCTTTGCGCACACGATGAGGTCGGGTTCGATCCCTAGCCTTGAGCAGCCGAACCATGTGCCCAGCCTGCCGAAGCCGGTGATGACCTCGTCGGCTACCAGCAGGGCTCCCGTCCTCCTGCAGATGTCCTGAATTCCCAGGAGATAGCCGTCGGGTGGCGCGAGCACACCTCCGACCCCCATTACGGGCTCGACGAAGATCGCCGCAATCCGGCCTGGCCCGCAGTCCGCGACTGTCTCCTCTATGGCAGCCAGCGAGTCCCACTGGACGTGCCTGACCTCGTTCAGCGGTTCGTGGCTGCCCTGCCGCACCGCTGGGATGCCAGCCAGGCTGGTACCGCCGAGGTGCATCCCGTGGTAGGCACCGCTTCTGGCTACCAGCAAGGTCCGGTTCGTTTCGGCAAGAGCCTGCCAATAGCGGCATACGATCTTGATGGCTGTGTCAACCGAGTCCGAGCCTCCGCTGGTGAAGAACACAACCGCCTCTCTGATGGGCGCTAGCGAAGCGACCCGGTCTGCTAGTTGCCGCGCTGGCGGGTTGCTGAGGTCGGAGAACGTCGAGTATGCCTCTAGTCGAAGCATCTGATCCGCGGCGGCCTCAGCCATCTCCCTGCGGCCGTGCCCGATAAGGCAGTACCACAAGCTGGCGGACATGTCGAGGTAACGTCGACCGTTCTCGTCGAAGACATATGAGCCGTTCCCGCGCGTGATCACAAATTCGCCAGTCTCGGTGACGGACTTCATGTCCGCGTAGGAGTGCCAAAAGCTGGAACTAGCACCACGGGTCATTGTGC
>JASHPR010000524.1 GCA_030038015.1 Streptosporangiaceae bacterium | reverse complement strand
CGCGGACCTGCGGGCCGCGATCATCAGCGCCATCACCCTCGGCATCACGGTCTCCCGGCACCTCATCAAATCCGACGAACTCGCCAGCGCCGACCCGGCGCAGGTCATCCGGCTGCTGCGTCCCTGCGTGCTTTCGCTAGCGGCGCGCCCCGGCCACAGCGGGCCGCCTTAATTGAGACCCGCTCGCTGATGGGCCGGAATCAGTGAGACAGGCGGACTTACGGGGAGGTCAAGATTTCCGGTGTTGAGCTGTCGATTTCCTGGCTCGTCGTTCGTCTTACTGCGTGACTATCTGGTAGTGACGAGGAGGACGCGATGAAGTACGTCATGCTGATCTATCAGGGGACCGCGCTTGAGCGACAGGCTGCGCTGCCCGAGGAGGAGCAGAAGCAGGTCTACGCCGACTACCAAGGGATCAATCAGACGCTGGGCGTCACCCCCGGGCTGCCGATGGGCCTGCCCGAGAACGCGACCACCGTGCGGGTCGAAGGCGGCGAGACCCGGACAACGGACGGCCCGTTCGTCGGGATGAAGGAGGCCATCGGCGGTTGGTTCATCCTCGAGGCCGACGACCTCGACGCGGCCATCGAG
This sequence comes from Streptosporangiaceae bacterium, assembly GCA_030038015.1. GTDB lineage: Bacteria > Actinomycetota > Actinomycetes > Streptosporangiales > Streptosporangiaceae > JASHPR01. The sequence continues at coordinate 8,364 of JASHPR010000524.1, read as the reverse complement.
GTGGCCGCCCGCGTCCCTGCAGCACGCTATGGTGGCGCCGTCGAGATCCGCCCCTCGGAGGTGTATTGGTAGCGACGCTCGATCAGGTCTTCCGCGAGGAATGGGGCCGCGTCCTGGCCACCCTGATCGGCTTCCTCGGCGACTTTGACCCCGCCGCGGGGGCTATGGCAGACGCGCGCGATCCGGCTCCGGAGTGAGCCAGCCGAACCACTCGGCGGTGGCCGGGCGGACGACGTTCGTCAGGCTGCCGATGCCCGCGATGTCGATCCGCACCTCATCACCGGGCATGAGCGTGAAGTCCAGTTCGGGAACCAGCCCGGTGCCCGTGGACAAGATCACGCCGTGCGGGAAGCAGGCGTGCCGGAAGAGATAGGCGACGAGCTCGTCGAGGCCGCGGTGCAGCTGCGCCGTTGACGTCTCGCCGTGCCAGACGGTGCCGGAGCCGCGCCGCACCGACGCCGAGATGGCGAGCGAGCCGATGCCGGGCAGCTCCCACGCGGGCACGATCCCGGGCCCGATGGCGCACGCGCCCGTGTAGACCTTGGCCTGCGGCAGGTAGAGCGGGTTCTCGCCCTCGATCGAGCGGGAGGACACGTCGTTGCAGATGGTCACGCCGACGATCTCGGCCCGGGCGTTGCAGGCCAGCGCGAGCTCCGGCTCCGGCACGGAGACCAGGGAGTCCGGCCGGATCCCGACGGGCTCCCCATCGCCGCACACCCGCCAGGCCTGGCTCTTGAAGAACAGCTCCGGCCGCTCCGCCGTGTAGACGCGGGCGTAAACGTCCGCGGCCTGGCTTTCCTCCTGGCGCGCCGCGCTGGAGCGCTCATAGGTGACGCCCGACGCCCACACCTCGGTCAGCCCGTCCACGGGCGGAAGCAGCCGGATCGGCGCACTGGCTGGCAGCGCCTGGCCTGGCCGGGCGAGGATCTCCCGCAATTCCGCTTGCGGCAGGGTGAGCAGTTCCGCGACCGAGCGGGCCAGCAGCGGCCGTACCGCCCTTCCGTCCTGCACCGCGACCCTGGCGCCCGCCCGGTCGGCATACCTGATGATCTGCACGTCAGCCTCCGCGCCGTCCTAGTCTTCCAGAACGTCGCGGCGGAGCTGCGGGAAGACCTTGGAAACCTTGCCGAGGAGGTAGTCGCCGTAAGTGCCGGTGAACGCGCGCAGGTCCTGGCCGTCCCACCGCCGCCCGCCGTCGCCGGCGGCGGCGCGGTCAGGCAGCGGTGGCACCTCATCGGCGAATCCCGGATCCAGGAAGAACGGGAAGGAAAGCCGGCCGTGGCCGCTCGTGTTGCGGACCCGGTGCGGGGTTGACCGGTACCAGCCGCCGGTCAGCCGGTCGAGCATGTCGCCGATGTTGCAGACAAGCGTTCCGGGGATGGGCGGTGCGTCGGTCCAGCCCTCGGGCGCGGCGACCTGCAGGCCGCCGCTGTCGTCCTGGGCGAGCAGGGTCAGCAGCCCGTAATCGGTGTGCTCGCCGACTCCCCAGCCGTCATCCCCCGGCGGCGACGGCGGGTAATGGAAGATCCGGAACAGGATCGTCGGGTCGGCGGTGTAGCCGGCAGCGAAGTACCCGGCGTCCAGGCCGAGGCTCAGCGCCACCCCGGCCAGCACGGCCTGGCCCGCACGGGTCAGCACGTCGAGGTAGGACAGCACCAGTGGCCGGAGCCGGGGGACCTGCCGCGGGAACAGGTTGCGTCCGTGCAGCGGAAGGCCGGCCACCACCCGCGGGTCGTCGTCGGGCAGTTCGGCGCCGAAGTACAGCCCCTCCTTCAGGTCCGGCCGCCCGGAGGTGAGCTCGGCGCCCACGGGGAAGTAGCCGCGCCAGGCCCGGCCGCCCCGTTCCATGGCGATCTCCAGCTTGTCGCCCAGGGGCAGGGCGAAGAACTCCGCGCTCGCGGCGGCGAGCTGGTCCAGAAGTCCGGCAGGCACGCCGTGACCGGTGACATAGAAGAAGCCGCGCTCGCGGCATGCCCTCCCGATCTGCTCCGCCGCCGCGCCCGCGGCGCCCGGCGCGCCGCCGGGCAGCGCCGCCACATCGATAACCGGCAGCCCGGCGCGGCCGCCCCAATCTGTCATGCGCCCATCCTGCCCGAGCCAGGGGGCGTCAGGCCGCCCGCCCGCCGCGCGTGGCAGCGGCGCAGACAATGGCGCTCATGCCGCTGTCGGCGTCCGGTTGCGCCTGGTGAGGAAGCGAGCGAACTCGGCACCCTCGCGCAGCCGCCGGGTGGTCGTCTGCGGGTGCCGGAACATCTCGGCCGACATCTCCGCCAGCTTCCCGGCCCGGAAGTAGAAGCGCTTGTAGAAGGTCTCTACGGAGCCCAGGATCTCGGCAGGGCTCAGCCCCGGGTAGGACAGCGCGGCCATCTGGGTGCCGTCGCCGCTGACCAGCGTGGCCCCGTCGTGGTCCTCGGGCAGCCAGCCGTTCTCCCTGGCCTGCCGGTACAGCTCGGTGCCCGGGTAGGGGGCCGCCAGCGAAACCTGGATGGTATGCGGGTTGACTTCCTGGGCGAACCGGATCGTCTCCTGGATGGTTTCCCTGGTCTCGCCCGGCAGGCCGAGGATGAATGTGCCGTGCACGGTGATGCCGAGGTCCCGGCAGTCGGCGGCGAACCGCTTGGCCCGCTCCACCCGCAGGCTCTTCTTGATGTTGATCAGGATCTGCTGGTTCCCTGACTCATACCCGACCAGCAGCAGCCGCAGCCCGTTCTCGCGCAGCACCTGCAGGGTCTCCCGGGGCACGTTGGCCTTGGCGTTGCACGACCAGGTGATGCCGAGGCGGCCCAGCCCGCGGGCGATCGCCTCGGCCCGCGGCCGGTCGTCGGTGAACGTGTCGTCGTCGAAGAACACCTCCTTCACCTTGGGGAAGAGCTGCGGGATGAGCGCCGCCTCAGCCAGCACGCTGGCCACGCTGCGGGTGCGGTACCGGTGGCCGCCGACGGTCTGCGGCCACAGGCAGAACGTGCACCGCGACCGGCAGCCGCGCCCGGTGTACAGCGAGACGTAGGGATGCAGCAGGTAGCCGATGTAGTAATCCTCGGGCCGCAGGTCCCGCTTGTAGACCGGGGTCACGAACGGCAGCAGATCCATATCGGTGAGGATCGCCCGGTCGGCGTTGTGCACCACCCCGCCGCTGCCGTCCCGGCAGCTGATGCCGTCGACCGAGGCCAGCGGCCTGCCCTCGGCCACCTCGGCGATCGTGAAGTCGAACTCCTCCCGGGCCACGAAGTCGATGGCGCCGGAGGCCAGCAGCGACTGCTCGGGCGCCACGGCCACCTTGGCCCCGACCATGCCGACCGTGAGCGAAGGGTTCTCGGCCTTGAGCGCCTCCGCCGCCTTGACGTCGCCCGGGAAGCTGGGCGAGCTGGTGTGCAGGACGGCCAGGTCATACCGGCGGGCCTGCGAGGCCACGTCCGCGAGGGTGAGGCCGGCGGGCGGCGCGTCGACCAGCTTGCTCCCGGCAACGAGCGCGGCCGGCTGGGCCAGCCACGTGGGGTACCAGTACGAGCGGATCTCCCGTTTCGCCTGGTAACGGCTTCCTGCCCCGCCGTCGAAACCCTTGAAGGAGGGCGGGTTGAGGAACAGTGTCCGCATCATTCGTCATCCTGCCTTTGCCAGCTCGCGGGGATCCAGGTCCACGCCGATCCGCCCGAGGGCGCTCACGAAGGCCGGCTCCCAGCGGGGGGCGGAGAAGTTCTTCGGCGCCGGCCGCGGAACCTGCTCCAGCATCGCCGTGGCCGCGGCCGTGACCGCGGCGGCCGTGGTGCCGCATACGCCGGCCCGGCCGAGCTCAAGCTCGTGCAGCAGGTTGCCGCGCCCGTGCCCGGGCATGACGTCGAGCAGCAGCAGCGACCTCCCCACGACCCGGGCCTCGGCGCACGTGCTGGCCCCGGGCAGGGCGATCACGACGTCGGCGGCGGCCATCAGCTCCGGGGCGCGGTCGGTGAAGCCGAACGGGTGCACCAGCTGCGAGCTCCGGGCCAGCAGCCGGAGCTGCCGCTCCACCGGTTTCCGGCGGCCGGCCACGGCCAGCACGTGGACGCCGGCCGCGGCCAGCGCAGCCACGCTCTTGACCAGCGGGCCGAACCCCCAGCCGCTGTCGATGACCAGCACGCAGCTCGCGGCCGGCGGCACGTTCAGGGCGGCCCTGGCGTCCTGCTGCGACGGGGCGCTGTAGAACTCCGGCCGGACCGGCGGCGGGATCACCGACACCAGCGCGCGCGGCAGGAACCGGCGCACCGACGCCTCCGCAGCCTGGGACGTCACCAGGAACAGGTCGGTCCCCTCGCTGACCCAGAGCCTGTGCGCGTCAACATCGGGGCAGAGCACCACCGTGCGCCGCGCCGGGGCCTCGGCCTTGAGCCTGGCGGCCGCCGTGGCGCCGGTGGCGAAGATGCTGAGCACGAGGTCGGCGGGCTCGGTGTCCAGGCTGGCCCGGAGCGCCGGCGTGACCCTGGCGCTGGCCGACCGGTCCAGCATGGTGGCCACCGGGCTGCCGGTGCGAAGATGCGCGAAATGCAGCCCGTCGTAAAGACCTGGCACCGTGAGCAGCCGGCCGAACACGCGCTCCCCGGCCGGGCCGCTCCTGCGCCCGAGCAGCGACATGCTGTCCAGGAGCCGGGTTTCCCATCCGCACCGTTCCAGCAGGCCCGCGCAGCTTCGCGAGAGCATGTTATGCCCGAGACCGAGCGATCCCGTCAGGAGAACTGCGCGCCGGGCCATACGCCTCCCATTCCTGGGCCAGGCCTTTCCAATTCCCGGCCGGGTCAGTATTGATAGAAAGTCTATATTGAAGTACTGTCTCAAAAAAAGAGAGGCACTGCGGGATTCTGATACTCCGGAGGTACGCATGCGCCTGCTGCTCGTTCATCCGAGCGCGCTGATGTATTCGGAGATCTTCCTCCGCCTGGAGCCTCTCGGGCTGGAGCGCGTGGCAGGGGCCGCGCTCGCCGCCGGTCACCAGGTGCGCGCGATCGATCTGCAGGTGTCGCGCCCTGCGGACCTGGACCGCGAACTTGCCTCGTTCCGGCCGGACGCGGTGGGCGTGTCACTCAACTACCTGGCCAACATCCCGGAAGCCATCGGCATCGCGCACCGCGCCAAGGCGATGGTCCCCGGGTGCTTCGTCTTCCTCGGCGGGCACAGCGTCTCCTTCATCGCCGGCCACGTGCTCGAGCAGGCCAACGGCGCGGTGGACGCCGTGCTGCGCGGCGAGGGAGAGGCCGGGATCGTGCCGCTGCTGGCGGCGGTGACGGACGGCGGCCTGCGGGGCATCCCCGGCGTGGTTACGGCGGACGGGCCCGGCCCGGGCCCGCAGCTGCTGGAGAGCATCGACGAACCCCGTCCCGCCCGGCACCTGATGCGGAACCGGCGGCGGTACTTCATCGGCGAGCTCGACCCCTGCGCTTCGATCGAGTTCACCCGCGGCTGCCCGTGGGACTGCTCGTTCTGCTCCGCCTGGACGTTCTACGGCCGCAGCTACCGCAAGGCGTCGCCCGCAGCCGCAGCCGATGAGCTTGCCGCCATTGCCGAGCCGAACGTCTTCATCGTGGACGATGTGGCCTTCATCCGGCCCGAGCATGGCGACGCTATCGCCGCCGAGATCGAGCGGCGCCGGGTCCGCAAGCGCTACTACCTCGAGACCCGCAGCGATGTGCTGCTGCGCAACCCCGAGGTGTTCCAGCGCTGGGCGAGGCTGGGGCTGGCGTACATGTTCCTCGGCATGGAGGCGATCGACGCCGAGGGCCTGGACCTGTACCGCAAGAGGGTCAGCCCGGACCAGAACTTCCACGCGCTGGAGGCCGCGCGGAAGATGGGCCTCATGGTCGCGATCAACCTGATCGTCGACCCGGCGTGGGACACCGAGCAGTTCCGGGTCGTCCGCGAGTTCGCCCTTGCCGTGCCGGAGATCGTGCACCTGACCGTGCTCACGCCCTACCCGGGGACCGAGATCTGGCATACCGAGTCCCGCCGCCTGACCACGCGCGACTACCGGCTCTTCGACATCCAGCACGCGGTAGTTCCCACCACGCTGCCGCTGGAGATCTTCTACCGTGAGCTGGTTCGCACCCAGGCCGTGATCAACCGCAAGCACCTCGGCCTGCGCGCCGCCACGGGCGCGGCGCGGATCCTGGCCCGCAACCTCACGCATGGCCAGACCAACTTCGCGCGCATGATCTGGCGCTTCAACCGCGTCTACAACGCCGGCCGCCAGCTCGCCGACCACGCCCGCCCGGTCCGCTACGAGCTGCCGGTCCCGGCCCAGGCCGACGTCGGGGGCCGGCAGGCGCTGTACCTGCACAACCGGCGGCCGGCCCACGCCTACCCTGCAGGAACGCCGCCGTCCAGTTAAAGTGGCTCGATCATGGGGCTACGTGAGCTGAAGAAGACCCGGACGCGGCAAGCGGTCCAGCGCGCCGCCATGCGCCTGTTCGATGAGCGGGGCTACGCCGCGACCACGGTCGAGCAGATCGCTCTCGCCGCCGAGATCTCCACGGCCACGTTCTACCGGTACTACTGCGACAAGCAGGACGTCGTCTTCGGCGGCGACGACCACGTTCTCGTCGAGAAGGTGATCAACGAGCGTCCTGCGCATGAGCCGCTCGCCGACACGTTCAGAGAACTCTTCCACCGGCTCGCCGAGGAGTTTGAGTGCAACCGGGATGCGGTCATCGTGCGCCTGCGGCTGATCAACGGCGTGCCGGAGCTGCAGGCGCGCTGGTGGGCGAACCGGCGCAGCACAGCCGATCTCCTGGCCCGGCTGCTGGCGCCGCGCGCCGGGACCGAGCCCGATGATCAGCAGCTGCGCCTGGCCGTCAGCGTGGCGCTCGCCGCCGAACGGGAGACGCTGTGCCACTGGGCCCGCACCGGCGGGGCCGAGCCCCTGGCCGACCTGCTCACCGGTGCGCTCGCCCAGGTGGCCCCCGTTTTCCGGGCCTGGTCAGGCGAAGCGGCTCTCCAGCCGCCGGTACAGGCGGGGGAAGGCCATCTTCAGCCGGGCGGGCAGCGACAGCCAGCCGGGGACGACGACATCCTCGCGGTCGTGCTCGATGGCGTCGGCGACGGCCTCACCGATAATGCGAGGGCTCACCGGCTGCGGGTAACGCCGCAGGTACGGGGCCTTGCGCCGGGCGAAGTACGGGGTGTCGACGACCCCCGGGGTCACCAGGGTGACGCCGATGCCCGCGGGCTGCAGCTCGGCGCGGAGCACGTCGGCGAGGCAGCCGAGCCCGGCCTTGGTAGCCGAGTACCAGGCCTCGCCCGGTACGCCGACCCGCCCGGCGATGGACCCGATGAAGACGAGCCAGCCGCTGCCGGGGCGCAGGTGCGGGATAGCGGCGCGGACTAGGTGGGCCGCGGCCCGCAGGTTGACGTCGAGGAGCGAGTCGATCTCGGTCTCGGTCATCGAGCCGAACGGCCCCGACCAGCCGATACCGGCGTTGGACACCACCACGTCCAGGCCGCCGAGGGCCTTGACCGCGGTCTCCACGGTCTGCCGCGCGCATGAGGGCTCACGCAGGTCACCCGGTACGGATACGCCGCCGGTTTCCTTGACGACCAGGCGCAGCGCGCTGACGTCCCGCCCCGCGACCGCGACCCGGGCACCGCGCTCGGCGAGGACCCGCGCGGTGGCGGCGCCTATCCCGCTCGACCCGCCCGTGATCAGTGCCCTGCGGCCGGTCAGGATGCTCCGGCCCGGCTGCTGCCGCGGTGACGTCCTCATTGCTCGCCACCTCCAGCGCTGTGCGAGCGGCATCGAGGCGTTCGGGTGCTGAGCTCAGCCCACGGACAATGCTCCTGCCATCCTACTTCCACTGACCCCGCCGGCCTACTTCCCCTGACCCCGCCGGCCTACTTCCCCTGACCCCGCCGGCGCCCTGATCATTCCGACCTTTACTTCGTTTGGTGCGGATATTTAAGACATAAGGCCACAGAAAAAGGCTCAAACGAAGTAAAAGACGTGGCTAGCGCGGCCGGGCCGGTGCACACGGGGCAGGGGAGGTCTATGAGGCCGGCGCTGGGGGCTGCCGCACCACATACGCCGCCACCCGGGGGCCGCTGTGCGGCCAGGCCGTGGATGACCCGCTGGTGCTCGCCGTGCACGTTGGCGTGCAGCCCGCAGAACGTGCTCAGCCCGCCGGCCGTGCCCGCCGAGAAAGCCGTAGCGTTCCAGCAGGATCGTTGCGTGGCCGGTGCGGGCGGCGGCGGTCGCCGCCATGATCCCGGCCGGGCCGCCGCCGACGACGACCACGTCGAACTCGCCGTGCACGGGCGTGCGCCGGCTGGGCTCGGTGACCGTGGCCGGGCGGGCCGCCGTGCGCCGCGTCATGCCAGGCCGGCCGCGTCGGCCACCCGGACCACCGG
>JASHPR010000523.1 GCA_030038015.1 Streptosporangiaceae bacterium | reverse complement strand
ATCATGAACCCCTATGACGCGGTGCCGTCGGCCGCGAGGATGCTGTGCGCCGACGGGGCCGCGGCCGGGGGCGCCTCGCTGTCCGCCGCCATCTTCGACTACAACCACGCGGACTGGTACGTCAGCGAGGTGCTCGCGCTCGCCGCCGAGTACGCCCAGGACTATTCCTGACCTGGCACTGTCGGCGTCCTCACGAGGCAGTCCGCCAGGCCTGGTTGGATGGTTCCATGCCCCGCTATGACTCGTTCCTGCTTGTCTCGTTCGGCGGCCCCGAGGGACGGGACGACGTGGTGCCGTTCCTGGAGAACGTCACCCGCGGCCGCGGCGTGCCGCGGGAGCGGCTGGAGCACGTCGCCGAGCACTACTACCGGTTCGGCGGGGTCAGCCCGATCAACCAGCAGTGCCGTGACCTGCTCGCCGCGGTCGAGAAGGACTTCGCGGCCAGCGGCGTCGACCTGCCCGTCTACTGGGGAAACCGGAACTGGGATCCGCTGCTCACCGACACGGTGGCGGCCATGGCCGCCGACGGCAGGCGGCACGCGATAGCGTTCGTCACGTCCGCTTACAGCTGCTATTCGAGTTGCAGGCAGTACCTGGAGGACATCGAGCGGGCCAGGGCGGCGGTGCCGGGCGCCCCGCGGATCGACAAGCTGCGGCCCTACTTCAACCACCCGGGCTTTGTGGAGCCGCTCGCCGACGCCGCGCGCGCCGCTGCCGCGTCGCTGCCGCTTGCCGTTCAAGATAACTATGACCTTGTGTTCACCGCGCACAGCATCCCCGAGGCTATGGCCGAAGCCAGCGGCCCGTCCGGGGGTGCGTATTCCAGGCAGTTCGCCGAGGCATCGCGGCTGGTCGCCGAGCGGGTCGGGCGGCCCGGTTCCTGGCGGCTCGCCTACCAGAGCCGCAGCGGCCCGCCGTCGGTGCCCTGGCTGGGCCCCGACATCGGCGACTGCCTGGCCGATCTGGCCAGGTCCGGCTCCCGGGCGGTCGTCGTCGTCCCGGTCGGCTTCATCTCGGATCACATGGAGGTCGTCTTCGATCTCGATGTGGAGGCGGCGCAGGCCGCCGGGCGACTCGGCCTTCCGCTGGCGCGGGCCGCGACCCCCAGCACCGACCCCCGGTTCGTCGCGATGATCACGGAACTGGTGGCCGAGCGGCAGGACGGACTGCCGCCGCGGGCGCTTGGCGGCCTGGGGCCCGCGCTCGATGTGTGCGGCAGCGGCTGCTGCGGGACCGGGCGCTCGCGAGCGTCCCAGTGAGCGAGCCGGGCGCCGGCGGGCGACGGGGCCACCAGGGCCACCAGGCGGACCTGCTGGAACTGGCCTGCCGGGTCGCGGTGGCGGCGGGCCGGCTGCTGATCGGCAGCGGCGGCCGACCGGAGGTGGTGGCCACCAAGTCGAGCCCGACCGATGTCGTGACCGAGGCGGACCGTGCCGCGGAGGCGCTGATCAGGGATCTGATCGGCGACGCACGCCCCGGTGACCGGATACTCGGCGAGGAGGGCGGCGAGACCGGCTCCGGGCCCGGGGTCCGCTGGATCGTGGACCCGCTCGACGGCACCGTCAACTACCTGTACGGGCTGCCCGACTGGGCGGTGAGCGTCGCCGCGGAGGTGGACGGCATCGTCGTGGCTGGCGCGGTGTTCGTGCCGCGGCGCGATGAGCTGTTCAGCGCCTCCGCGGCGCGATCCGCCTCGGTCACCACGTCGGTCGGGCTCGACTTGGTGGCCACCACCTCCGGGCGCCCGCCGCTGCCGATCAGCAGCCGTCCGGCCGCCACCGCGACCCGGCAGGCCAGTTCCAGCAGGTCTGCCTGGTGACCCTGGTGGCCCCGTCTGGCCGCCCCGCTCCCCGCCGCTTGCCCGGCACCCGGCTCGCTCATTGCGAAGCTCGCGGGCGCCCGGTCCCGCAGCAGCCGCTGCCGCAGACATCGAGAGCAGGGCCCAGGTCGCCGAGGGCCCGCGGCGCCAGTCCGTCCTGCCGCTCGGCCACCAGTTCGGTGACCATCGCGACGAATCGGGGATCGGTGCTGGGTGTCGCGGCCCGCGCCAGCGGAAGGCCGAGCCGCTCGGCGGCCTGCGCCGCCTCCACGTCGAGGTCGAAGACGACCTCCATGTGATCGGAGACGAAGCCGACGGGGACCAGGACCACACCCGGCGAGCCGGACCTGGCCAGGCCGGCGAGGCAGTCGCCGACGTCGGGCCCGAGCCAGGGCACCGAGGGCGGGCCGCTGCGGCTCTGGTAGGCGAGCCGCCAGGAACCCGGGCGGCCCAGCCGCTCGGCCACCAGCCGCGACGCCTCGGCAAGCTGCGCCGGGTACGCTCCCCCGGCGCGCCCGCTCGCCCCGGCCATGGCCTCAGGGATGCTGTGCGCGGTGAACACAAGGTCGTAACGATCTTGAACGGCTGGCGGCAGCGACCCGGCGGCGCCCCGCGCGGCGTCGGCGAGCGGCTCGATGAAGCCGGGGTGGTTGAAGTAGGGCCGGAGCTTGTCGATGCGCGGGGCGCCCGGCACCGCCGCCGTGGCCCGCTCGATGTCCTCCAGGTACTGCCGGCAGCTCGAGTAGGAGCTGAACGCCGACGTCACGAACGCGACGGCGTGCCGCCTGCCGTCGGCGGCCATCGCCGCCACGGTGCCGGCGAGCAGCGGATCCCAGTTCCGGTTGCCCCAGTAGACCGGCAGGTCCACGCCGCTGGCGGCAAAGTCCTTCTCGACCGCGGCGAGCAGGTCACGGCACCGCTGGTTGATCGGGCTGACCCCGCCGAACCTGTCGTAGTGCTCGGCCACCTGCTCCAGCCGCTCCCGCGGCACGCCGCGGCCTCGGGTGACGTTCTCCAGGAACGGGATCACGTCCGCCGGGCCCTCGGGGCCGCCGAAGGAGACGAGCAGGAAGGCGTCGTAGCTGGGCATGCCCCCATCCAACCAGGCTGCGCGCCGTGGCTGGTCCGGCCGGCCGGAGTGCCCGTCAGGCGTAGTCCTGGGCGTACTCGGCGGCAAGCGAGAGCACCTCGTCGACGTACCAGTCCGCGTGGTTGTAGTCGAAGATGGCGGCACTCAGCGAGGCGCCGCCCGCCGCTGCCCCGTCGGCGCACAGCATCCTGGCGGCGGACGCAACGGCGTCGTAGGGGTTCATGATGTCCGGCGGCCCGGTCTGGCCGAACGCGTCGATGCCCCAGACCGCCCACGTCGACGGCAGGAACTGCATCGGCCCGAGCGCCCCGGCCGACGACGGGCCCTCGTTGGCGCCGTCCCCGCTCTCGATCTGGCCGATCGCGGCCAGCACCGTCCAGGACAGCCCCGGGCAGTACTCGGCGGCCGAGTCCTGGAAGAGCTGCAGGTAGGTGGTGGGCATCTGGTTGCCGGAAACGGGCCGGGGCCGGGTGACCGGGAGCTGCTGCTGGCGCAGGCTGACGATCTCGCCCGATGGCCCGAGCACGGCCCTGACCTTGCTGATCAGCGTCGTCAGGCTGGTGCCGGGCGCGCTGATCAGCGCGGCGACCCGGTGCACCAGGCCCAGCTCGGCCGAGAGGCTGCTGTCCACGAGCAGGTCGACCCCCTCGATGCCCAGGGTGGCCGAGGCGCCGAAGGTGACCGTCCGGCTGGCGCTGCCGGTCAGCTGGTAGCTGGCACCGGGGCGCAGGCCCAGGCTGGAGCGCGCCGCCTGGGAGGCGACGAACTCGCCGCCCGCCAGCGCCGTCCAGAAGGCCTGGTCCGAAGCGGTCTGCAGCGGCACCCAGGGCCGGAACTGGGCCGGGTCCACGCCGATCACGCTGACCGGCCGGCCACCCGCCCTGATCTCCGCCCCGTCAAAAGCGATCATGTTCCGGACGCCGCCGATCCTGGCCAGGCTGGCGAGCTGCTGGGTGGTGAGCCCGGCCGGCGAGACGACCAGCAGGTCCGGCAGGATGATCTGCCGGAACGAGGTCGCCGCGGCACCCGGCGCGGCCGGTGATGCCGTCGCGGCCACGGCGCTGCCCGCATCCCCCGACGGGGGCTGGAGGATCCCGGCGTAGGCGCCGACGCCGAGCAGGACCAGAGCGCTGCAGCCCGCCACCCCACGGAGCATGAGCGAGCCGGAAATGGTGCCACGTGGCCCGATGCGCCGGAACAGCCGTCCGATCATCGCCACATACCCCAAACCGGGACCCTCGCCGCTTCCGAAAAGGACAGTACCGCAATTACCCGCCCAGGGGCACCGCCCGCCGGTGAGGAAACGCCGTGCCCGGGAGATACGGTTCATGGCGGAGGTCAGCGAGGCGATGGTGCAGGTCAGGGAGCGCGGCCAGCGGCACGGCAACCCGTTCATGGAAGTGCTCGCCCGGCCCGGCGCGCTGCCGTTCTCCGCTGCTGGCGTCATTGGCCGGATGCCGATGTCCATGTTTGGCCTGGGCACGGTGCTGCTCATCGCGTCGGTGACCGGCAGTTACGGGCTGGCCGGGATCGTGGCGGCGGCGGGCTCGGTCGGCTATGCGGTCTGCGGGCCGCAGGCCGCCAGGCTCGCCGACCGGTTCGGGCAGCGCCGGGTGCTGCGGCCGCTCGTCGTGTTCTTCGCCGCCTGCACGCTGGCGCTGATCTGCTGTGCGGAACTGCGCGCGCCGCTGTGGGCGCTGCTGATCACCGGCGGGCTTGCCGGGGCGTCGATGCCGTCCCTCGGCTCGATGGTCAGGGCCCGCTGGAGCGCGCTGCTCGGCGACTCGCCGCTGCTGCACACCGCGTTCTCGCTCGAGTCCGTCGCCGACGAGACGATCTTCGTGATCGGCCCGGCCGTTGTCACGTTGCTGGCCACCGAGGTCTATCCTGCCGCCGGGGTCGTCGTGGCCATGGTGGCGTGCGTGACCGGGACCCTGCTGCTGGCCGCGCAGCGCCGCACCGAGCCGCCGCTGGCCAGGGCGGTGCCGCGCCGCCAGGGCGGGTCGGTCGTGCCCGCGCCCGGGCTGGTCACGCTGGCGCCGGTGTACTTCTGCCTGGGCGCGATGTTCGCCACGGTCGACCTGTCCACCGTGGATTTCGCCCAGGAGCACGGGCACAAGCCGCTGGCCGGGTTCATCCTCGGCGCCTACGCGCTGGGCAGCGCCGTCGGCGGCCTCTGCTACGGGTCCAGGTCCTGGGCCGCCCCGGTGCACCGCAGGTTCGCGATCACGCTGTGCCTGGTCGCCGCCGGGACAGCGACGTTCTGGGCCGTGCCGGGCCTGGCGGTCCTCGCCGCGGTGATCTTCTGCTCCGGCCTTGGCATCGCGCCGACCGCCATCGCCGGGGTCAGCCTGATCGGCCAGCAGGCGCCGGCCGGGCGGCGGACCGAGGCGATGGCCTGGCTCACCTCCGCGATCTCGGTGGGCGTGGCGGCGGGGTCGGCCGTCGCCGGGCAGGTCATCGACGCGGCGGGGGCGCGCTGGGGTTACGTGCTCGCCGCCTGCTGCGGCGCCACGGCGGCGGCCCTGTGCCTGGCCGGCCTGCGCAGGCTGCGGGTACCGGCGATGGTGGGCCCGGGAGCAGAAGCGGCACAATGGGCCGGTGGGCAGACATGACCGGCCCGCCGCGGGCGCCGCGGCATGGCGGAACTGGGCGGGCAACCAGTCGGCGTGGCCGCGCAGGACCGCCACGCCGCGCTCGGCAGACGAGGTGGCGGACGAGGTCCGCAGGGCGGGCGCCGGCGGGCTGACCGTCCGGATGGTTGGCACCGGGCACTCGTTCACGCCCGCCGCGGTCACCGACGGGGTGATGCTGTACCCGGGCCGGATGACCGGCATCAGGTCGGTGGACACCGCGGCCGGGCTGGTCACGGTCGAGGCCGGCTGCCCGCTGCACGTGCTGAACGCCGCGCTGCTGGCGCGCGGCCTTGCCCTGGCGAACTTGGGCGACATCCAGGTGCAGACCGTGGCGGGCGCGATCCAGACCGGGACCCACGGCACCGGCCGCGACGTCGGCGGCATCGCCGCCCAGGTGGCCGGGCTGGAACTGGTCCTCGCCGACGGCTCGATCGTGACCTGCGCCGCTGAGCCGGGCGCGGCGCCCAGCCGGGGACCGGGCGCTCCCCCGCCGGCCGCCGCCACGCCCGCCGGCTCCGGGCCGGCCGGCCACCCGCCCGGCCTCTTCGACGCCGCACGGGTCGGGCTCGGCGCACTCGGGGTGGTGACCGCCGTCACGTTCAAGGTGGTCCCGGCATTTCTGCTGGAGGCGCGCGAGGAGCCGATGCGGTGGGGGGAGGTGACCGCCCGGCTGGACGAGCTGACCTCGCAGAACGAGCACTTCGAGTTCTACTGGTTCCCGCACACGGAGGGCTGCCTGACCAAGCGGAACAACCGCACGGCCGGGCCCGCCCGGCCGCTGCCGCGGCTGCGGTACCTGATCGACGACGAGTTCCTGTCCAACACGGTCTTCGGGGCCGCCTGCCGGCTGGGCCACGCGGCTCCCGGGCTGATCAAGCCGGTCAACACCGTGGCCAGCCGGGCGCTCGGCGCGCGCACCTACGTCGACGCCGCGTACCGGGTGTTCACCAGCCCCCGGCGGGTCAGGTTCAAGGAGCAGGAGTACGCGATCCCCCGCGAGGACCTGCCGGACGTGCTCGGCGAGATCCGGGCCCTGTTCGCCCGGCGCGACTGGCGGATCAGCTTCCCGATCGAGGTCAGGGTCACCCCGGGAGACGACCCGTGGCTGTCCACCGCGCACGGCAGGGACAGCGCCTACATCGCGATCCACGTCTACCACGCCTCCCCGCACCAGGAGTACTTCCGTGACGTGGAAGCCCTGATGACGGCGGTGGAAGGGCGGCCGCACTGGGGCAAGATGCACACCAGGAGCGCGGAATACCTGCGCCAGGCGTACCCTAGGTACGGGGACTTTGTCGCGTTGCGCGATGAGCTTGACCCCGAGCGCCGGTTCGGTAACGCTTACCTGACGCAGGTACTCGGCCCGTGACCGCCGCAGAGGCAGCACTGGCCCGCCGCCCGGGCCGCGGCATGGCCGGAAGGAAGGCCTTGCGGCTCATCCCCGGAGGAAACCAGCGGCGCCGCAGGATGGCATCAGGCTTGAGGGGACCCGTGCAGGACAGGACCGTGCCGGACAGGACCGGGGATGCGCTGATCGACGGGAGGGCAGCGCCAGCCCCGGGCCGCGCGGAGGCCGGGACGAGCCGGATCCGGCCGTCGCTGGACGGCGGCACGCCCGCGCAGGAACGCGAGCTTGGCCGCCAGGGCCGGGAGACCGTGCGCAAGCTGCTGGAGGCCGCCCTCGCCGAGTTCGGCGAGAAGGGCTTCCAGCAGGTGCGCGTCGACGACGTGGTCCGCCGGGCCAGCACCTCGCACGGGACGTTCTACCTGTACTTCGCGAACAAGGACGACCTGTTCCGGACGATGCTCCGCGACGCGCTGCGCGACATGGAGATCATCACGGGCGACTTCCCCGTGGTGACCAGGAACGAGGCGGGGCGTGACGCGCTGCGCAACTGGGTGCGCAAGTTCTGCGACACGTACGGGGCGCACGCCCCGGTGCTCCGGATCCTGAGCTCCGCCGACGACGTGAACGACGAGGTCTACGGCGACGGGCTGCAGCTCAGCTTCCGTGTCGCGGAGGCCATCACCCAGGGGATGACCGCGGCGGCCGCGGCGGCCCGCGGCGCGTCCGATGCCGGCGTAGTACCCGAGCACGCCGAGCTGACCGCCTTCGCCTGCCTGATGATGCTGGAGCGCGTCAACTACCTGCTCAGCGTGGAAGTCAGGCTGCCGAGGGAAGAGATGGTGGACCGGCTCAGCGCCATCATCTACGCGGC
>JASHPR010000522.1 GCA_030038015.1 Streptosporangiaceae bacterium | reverse complement strand
GCTGCCGGCCTGGGACATCGCGTGCGGGCTGTACGCCGCCATCGGGCTGCTGTCCGCCGAGCGGCACCGGCAGCGCACCGGCGAGGGCAGCCAGATAACGCTGGCGCTGGAGGACGTCGCGCTGGCGCTGGCCGGGCACCTGGGCTTCCTGGCCGAGGCACAGCTGACCGGCGAGCGGCCGCGGATCGGCAACCACCTGTTCGGCGGCTTCGCCCGCGACTTCGCCACGGCCGACGGCGAGCGGGTCATGGTGGCGACGGTCACCGGCAGGCACTTCGCCGACCTCGCCGCGGCCACCCGCCTCGCGGGCACGTTCGCCGAGCTGGAGCGGCTGCTCGGCGCGGACTTCGCCGCGGACGGCGACCGGTACGCGCACCGGGAGGTCATCGCCTCGCTGCTCGCGCCGTGGTTCGCCAGCCGCACCGTCGCCGACATCGACCGGGAGCTCGGCGGCACGTCCGTGCTCTGGTCGCGGTACCGCCGGTTCACCGACCTGGCCCGCGACGGCGTGCTGGCCGGCAACCCGCTGGTCGGCGAGATCGACCAGCCCGGCGTCGGCAGGGTGCTCGCGCCAGGCACGCCGCTCGCCCAGGAAGGGCGCATCGGCCCCGCGCCGGCGCCGCCCCTCGGCGCCGATACCGCGGCCGTGCTGACCGGCATGCTCGGGCTCTCGGCGCAGGAGGTCGGCTCCCTGGTGGACCGGGGCGTGGCCGGAGGGGGCGCCCGGTGACCGGGCTGGCCAGGATGATCGCTGGCTGGGCTCCCGGGCCGGCCGAGACGGCCGGCACCATCGGCCCCTGGCCCATCCTTGCCCTGTCCGGGGTGCTCGACTGCGAGCCGCCCGCAACCGCCGGCGGCGACCCGATCCCGCCGCTGTGGCACTGGCTCTTCTTCCTCGACCACCCGGCCCAGCGCGAGCTCGGGCCGGACGGCCATCCGGCCGCAGGCCACTTCATGCCGCCGATACCGCAGCGGCGGCGGATGTACGCGGGCGGCCGGGTCAGCTACGCCAGCCCGCTGCGCTGCGGCGACGAGATCACCCGCCGCAGCGAGCTGGCGGCGTCCACCGTCAAGCAGGGCCGCACCGGCGAGCTGCTGTTCGTCACGATCCGGTCCGTGTTCACCCGGCACGGCGAGACGGTCGCCACCGAGGAGCAGGACCTGGTCTACCGGAGCGGCCCGCCCGCGCCGGCCGGCGCGGGCGGGCATCAGCCACCGGCCCCGCGGCCCGATGGCGACGCCGCCTGGCGGATGCGGGTCGTGCCCGACCCGGTCCTGCTGTTCCGGTTCAGCGCGCTGACCTACAACGCGCACCGGATCCACTACGACGCGCGCTACGCGGCCGAGGTCGAGGGCCATCCCGGCCTGGTCGTGCACGGCCCGCTGCTCGCGCTGCTCTGCGCCGAGCTGCCGCGCCGGCACCTGCCGGGGCGGCGGGTGGGGCAGCTCTCGTTCCGGGCGCGGTCGCCGCTGTACGCGGGCCAGCCGTGCACCGTCACCGGCGGCCACGGCGGGGACGGGTGCACGATGCGCGTGACCGGGCCGGACGGGACCGACGTGATGACCGCCGAGGGACGCCTCACGTCCTGAGCCGAAGGAGGCAGCAGTGCCCCCCGGCCTGACCGAGACCGGCGGCCTCACCGACGTGCAGCGCGACATCATCGGCGCGGTGCGCCACTTCGTGGACACCGAGATCCTGCCCGTCGCCACCGAACTCGACCACGCCGACGAGTACCCGCACCAGATCGTCTGGCGGCTGCAGCGCCTCGGCGTTTTCGGGCTGCCGCCGGCGAGATCAGGGGGGCCATCTCCATGTCGGAGCCGGGGCTCGGCTCGGACGTCGCAGCGATCCGCACCACGGCACGGCGGGACGGCGGCGGCTACGTGATCAGGGGCCAGAAGATGTGGCTGACCAACGGGGCGTCCGCCAGCCTGGTCGCGCTGCTCGCACGAACCGACGAGTCCTGGCCAGCGAGTACTGCAAGGAGGTCGTCGAGGACGCGCTGCGCATCCACGGCGGCTTCGGCTACTCCACGGACGCGGAGATCGAGCGGCTCTGCCGCGACGCGCCCATGCTGCTCATCGGCGAGGGCACCGCGGAGATCCAGAAGATGATCACCGGGAACCGGCTGCTGGAGCGGTACCGGGCATAGCCGGCCCGCCGGCCTGGTCCCGCTGACCGTGTTCCGCGACCCCGGCGGGCTCCCCGGCCGGGCAGTCCGGCGCCAGCAGCGGGCCGGCGGCGGCGCCCCGGTGAGCGCGGGAGATGGCCGGCCCGGGTCCCGCGGCTGCCTGCTCCGGCTGTTCGCCGTGAACGTACCGCTTGCCCCGCAGCAGCGAGGCGACGGCGGCGACCAGGCAGGCGGCGATCGCGAAGTCGAAGGCCACCGACAGGCCGTGGCCGAACGACGGCGCGATCAGGGACGGGAAGAAGCTGCGCCCGGTCAGGTAGGCCGCGCGGGCCGGGGCCAGGTGGGCGATCACCGGCCCGAGCAGCGTCCGCACCGGGTTGTAGCCGAGCAGCGACGCGAACAGGACCGAGACCGGCGGCAGCGCGGCCACCCTGGCCGCGTCCGCTGCGGGCACCCCCTGGGCGGTCAGCCCGTGCATCAGGGTCGACGGCAGTGTCGCGGTCAGCCCGAGGATGATCAGGCTGAAGAAGATCCCGATGGACAGCACCATGGACGAGTTCTGGAACGTCGAGGCCATGCCCGACCCGACGCCGCGCCGTTCGGGCGGCAGGCTGTTCATGATCGCAGCCCGGTTGGGCGAGGCGAACAGCCCCATGCCGATCCCGTTCAGCAGCAGGATGAGCGCGAACTGCCAGTAGCTGAAGTTGACCGGCAGCATCTCCAGCAGCCAGAACGAGCCCGCCGCGACGACCATGCCCCCGGTGGCGAACAGCCGCGCGCCGAAGTGATCCGACAGCCAGCCCGATACCGGTCCCGCGAGCAGGAACCCGGCGGTGAGCGGCAGCATGTAGATGCCGGCCCACAGCGGGGTCCGGCTGAAGTCGAATCCGTGCCGGGGCAGGTAAATGCCCTGCAGCCAGATGATCAGGATGAACATCAGGCCGCCCCGGCCCAGCCCGGACAGCAGGCCCGCCAGGTTGCCGGCGTTGAACGCCCGGATCCGGAACAGGTCCATCCGGAACATCGGGTGCTCCACCCTGGTCTCGATGAAGCAGAAGCCGGCCAGCAGGGCCGCGCCGCCGGCCATGGCCGCGATCACCCACGGGTTGCCCCAGCCCATGGTCTGGCCCCGGTAGGGCTGGATGCCGTAGGTGATGCCGACGAGCAGCGCGACCAGCCCGGCGCCGAACGTGATGTTCCCCCACCAGTCGAGGTTGACCGGCCGGCGCGCGGCCAGCTCCCTGAGCTTGAGGTATGCCCAGACGGTCCCGAACAGCCCGAACGGCACCGACACCAGGAAGACCAGGTGCCACTCCACCGGGCCGAGGAGGCCGCCGAGAACCAGGCCGACGAACGACCCAGCGATGCCGGCCACCTGGTTCAGGCCGAGGGCCAGCCCCCGCTGGTCCGTGGGGAAGGCGTCGGTGAGGATCGCGGCGGAGTTCGCCATCAGCATCGCGCCGCCGACGCCCTGGCAAACTCTCATCAGAATCAGCCACAGCGCCCCGGCGGTCCCCTGCATCCAGGTCAGCGACAGCAGGATCGAGAACGCCGTGAAGACGGCGAAGCCCAGGTTGTACATGCGGACCCGGCCGTACATGTCTCCCAGGCGGCCGAAGCTCACCACCAGCACGGCGGTGACGACCATGTACCCCATGATCAGCCACAGCAGCAGGCTGGAATTCCCCGCCTGCAGCGGGTTCACCTTGATCCCGCGGAAGATGTCCGGCAGCGCGATCAGCAGGATTGAGGCGTTGACGCTGGCCATCAGGACGCCCAGCGTCGTGTTTGACAAGGCGATCCACTTGTAATGGGGTCCCGGCGCACCCAGCCGCACGGCCCTGGGCTCGGCTGTCACCGGCATCACTCACCCCTTCCCTCCGGCGGCCCGGGCGGCCCGGATCCGGATGGCACCGGCGCCGGGGCACGGGTGCTGGCGCACCGCACAGATCGATATTTGCTATCTCCTAACTAAGTATTAATCGCGCCGCCGGGGACGGCAGGGCCAGAGGTCCCCGGGCTGTGCGACGGATGGCCCTGATCTTCTCCGCCGCTTCCCGGTGACCGCCCCCGCGCAGGCGTTCAGCCGACGAAGATGCGGCGGCCCGTGACGGTTCGCGGCGTCAGATGGACCCGGCGCACGCGTACGCCGCCCGCCCACGGCTCCACGTCGGCGGGCTCGCCGTCGGCCTCGGCGAGGGCGACCGAGCCCCGCAGCAGCACGCTCCACCCCTCGCTCTGCGCGTCGTCGATGTGGTCGACCTCGAAGCTGGCCGGGCAGCCCGCGGCGGAGCGGCCGACCGTCGTGTCGAGGAGGCTTCCCTGCCTGGTCCGCAAGACCAGCGCGTGGTCCCGGACGGCGTAGTTCAGCGGCAGGACGTGCGGCGAGCCGTCCGGTTCGGCCATGAAGGCGATGCGGCCGACACCGTGGCCGTCGAGCAGCCGCCAGCACTCAGGCTCCGCCAGGACATCGAGGCTGGGGTGGCGGGCCGCCTGCCCGAAGCCCGCAGGCAGGTCCGCATCGGAGCCCAGCAAGCTGAGATCGGGCAGGTCGAGGGCGTAGGCGAGGCGCAGCAGCGTCGGGGTGCTGACCGCGAGCGGCCAGTCCTCGATGTAGGCGATGAGCGCCTCCTTGATGCCGGCCCGGTCAGCCAGCTCGGCCTGGGTCAAGCCCAGCTGCTCACGCCGGTGACGGACCCGCCGTCCGATGTCTCCCGGATGGCTTTGCAAGTCGGTCACGACTGCTTCCCCCTTTCCCGCTGCTGGCAGCCGCCGGAACACCACACTCCAGTGCCTCCCTCCAGCAGCCATCAGTCTGAGGGTGTCACTGTTGCCGGCCCGCCCGTCAGGGCCGTAGGTCACCTGGACCGGGGACGTCAGCGGCGATCCGGGACAGCGCCGGTGACCAGCCAGCGGCTGCCGCGGGCCCGCAGCACCAGCGTCGCGAACCTGGCCAGCAGCCAGAGGCTGTAGCCGAGCCACAGCGCCACCAGCCCCCGGTGCAGCGCGTACACCAGCCAGGCGGCGGGCAGGAACACCGCCAGCGCGGCCACCCCGGCGAGCGCGAGGTACCGCTGGTCCCCCGCCCCGATGAGCACCCCGTCGAGCACGAACACCACGCCGGCCACCGGCTGCTGCGCGGCCACCACGAGCAGGACGGCCAGCAGCAGCGCCCTGACCGGCGGTGCCGCGGCGAACAGCGCCGGCAGCAGCGGCCTGGCCAGCAGCAGGAGCAGGCCGAAGGCGATCCCGTACGCCGCGCCCCAGCCGGTCATCCGCGTGGTCGCCGCCCTGGCGCCGGCGGCGTCACCCGCGCCCAGGCAGCGGCCGGTGATCGCCTGGCCGGCGATCGCGATGGCGTCGAGCGCCAGCGCCAGCAGGTTCCAGAGCCGGAACGCGACCTGGTGCGCCGCGATGGCGGCGTCGCCCTGGTGCGCCGCGACC
>JASHPR010000521.1 GCA_030038015.1 Streptosporangiaceae bacterium | reverse complement strand
CGCCCGCCGCGGCGCCATCGGGGGCGGGCGCTGCCGGCCCCGGTGTCGCCCCTGGCCGCCGTGGCGGCCTTCGCGCTCATCGTCGGGATGACCCGGCTGCTGTTCGTCGTCGTCGGGAGCACACCGGTGCCGGGCGGCCCGGGCGCCCTCCCGACCAGGGCGGCCATCCTGGCGGCCAGCTCGGGCCGGCCGGGCGGGTCGCCGGGCAGGCTCACCTCGGCGGTGCTCGTCATCCCCGGATTCGGGTCATCCTGCTGCGCTCCGTCGGAGAGCCGTGACCTGATCGGGCCCCCGGCGCTGGTCCGGCCATTCTCCTACGCCGGGCTGGACGCCGCCGGCAGGCCGCTGCCCTACGGTCTCGACGCCACGGACCTTCCGCTGCCCGTGCTGGGGGACCGGATCGCCGAGCAGGTGTGGCAGCTGCACCGGGAGACGGGACGGCCCGTGGACATCGTCGCCGAGAGCGAGGGCACGCTCGGCGTCTACGCGATGCTGGCCAGGCACCCGGGCGTTCCCGTCGCGTCGGTCGTCCTGCTCAGCCCGATCATCGACCCCGGCCAGGCGGCCCCCGCGGGGCGTGCGCTGGTCTCCGGGCCGGCGGGCGACCCCGTGTCGGGCGACGCGCTCAGCGAGCTTGTCAAGATGGCCGGCGCGCTGTCACCGTTCGGCGAGTCCGGGGCCCAGCGGCTGGTCGCGTCGGTTCGTTCCGACGGCGCGGCCTTCGCGGCTGCGGCGGTGCGGAACGGGCAGCGGATCCGCTGGCTGGCCGTGGTGCCGCTGGCCGACGCGGTGACCCTGCCCGTGTGCGACCTGCCGGCCAACGTGGTCGTGGTGCCCGGCCTGCACGGCAGCCTCCTCGGTGACCCTGCGGCGGACAGGATGGCGCACCGCTTCCTCGCCGACGGGCAGGTGCCCGGCGCCCAGCGGCTGAGGGACACGGCCGAGGTCATCGCCGCCGCGGCAGCGGCCTGGAGAATCCCGCCGCTCGGCGGGCCCGGCCTGGCCTGCACGAAGTAGGTTCCCCCGGCGGCCCGGGCAGGGCAACCGCTGCCCGCGGCGGGCACTCCGCCGACCGCGGCCGCTGCGGGCCGTGGCATCCTGCGGTGGACAGCCGACAGCCCCGACGCCCGGAGCGTGCCCGCATGGAGACCCGCAGCCACGACGGTCAGACGGAGCGGCGGATCAGGCTGCCGGGCACCATGAACCTGCGCGACGTCGGCGGGTACCCCGTCACCGGGGGCGGGGCGGTGCGCTGGCGGACCCTGCTGCGCTCCGATGCCCTGCACCGGCTCGATTCGCCGGGACGCGCGGCCCTCGCCGCGCTCGGCGTGCGCACCGTGGTCGACCTGCGCACCGGCAAGGAGGTCGAGGCTGCCCCGAGCGTCCTGGACGACGTCGGGGTGCGGACCTATCACGTTCCGCTGTTCGACGCGGACGACGTCGGCCGCCTGCCCCCCGAACTCGCCGCCGTCTACCGGTACCTGACCGACTACTGCGGCGCCGCCCTCGCCGAGGCGATCGGGCGGCTGTGCGCGGCCGAGGCGCTTCCCGGGCTGGTCCACTGCACCGCGGGCAAGGACCGCACCGGGCTGGTCGTGGCGCTCGTCCTTGAGGTGATCGGCGTGCCGGACGACATCATCGCCGCGGACTACGCGATGAGCGACGCCGCCCTCGACCCGGGCGCGGCCAGGGCGATCAGCCGGATCCGGGCAGCCAGCGGTGTCGGGCGCTGGCTCGACCTCGGCGCGCTCGGCGCCTCGCCGCAGGTCATCAGCGACGCGCTGGCCCGCGTCCGCGCGCAGGCGGGCAGCGTGGCCGGCTACCTGCTGCGCCACGGCCTCACCCGGGCCGACCTCGACAGGCTGCGGGCCGCCCTGGTCGGGTAGCCGCTACCCGTCCGCGATCACGGTCGGCTCGTGGCGAACCGGGAAGTTGACCGAGTTGGCGATGAAGCACTTCGCGCTGGCCTCGCCGTGCAGGGCGGCGGCGGCCTCGATCATGCCGGCGGAGGCGACGGTCACCCGCGGCCGCAGCACCACCTCGGTGAACCGGCCGCTGCCGTCCGCGGCCTCCTCCATGACGCCGTGGGCGTCGTCGGCGTACGAGGTGACCGTGACGCCCGCGACGGCGCAGAGGTGCAGGTACCACAGCATGTGACACTGGGACAGCGCGGCCGTGAGCTCAAGTTCTGGGTTCCAGCGGCGGGGATCGCCGCGGAACGCCGGGTCGGAGCTCGCGGCGATCGCCGGCGGCCCGTCCGCGGTGACGACGTGATCCCGGTCATAGGCCCGGTACCCGCTCGTGCCGGTGCCGCGGTTGCCGGTCCAGGTCACCGACACGTCGTAGCTGTGCGTCCGGGCCACCGTCCCGCCAGGGCTAGGCACCGGACTCGGCATATGTCACCGCCAGCACCAGGTGGTCAAGCCGGTCTATCCGCATGCCCATGACCTTAGCCAGCGCCTGCCCGGGCCCGCCCGGGGCCGCCCGGGGCGCCCGGGCGCCGGCCGCGGCGCCTGCCGTGCCGCGACAGCAAAGTGCGCCCGCCCCGACTGGGGCGAGCGCGGGATCGTTTTGGTTTGGCCTACTTGGTCGGGGCCGTCGGCGTGAGCCGCGTTGTCAGGTGCAGCATGTCCTCAGCGAACTTCCGCTCGGTAGCCACCAGCCGCTCAGCGAAGTCGTAAGCCAGCGGCGGGGTCACGGTCGGGATGACCGCAAAGACCGGCTGCATCGCGTCGGTGAACGCCTTCAGCGTCTCGATCGTCATCGTGTTGCCCCTGCGGACCACGTCCAGGATCCGGCCCTCCAGGTCCTGTCCGATCGTCATCGTCTCAGCCATCTCTCCTCCAGGTGCCTTGCTCCGTCCCTTCACGCTCATTATATCAAGCAATGCTTGGTTTACAAAGCGGAAGGCGGGCCAGAGGCGGGCAATGTCCCGATGATCACGGTGGCGCTCAGCTCCTCGCACCGGGCCACGCGCGGGGCCAGCCCGGACCCGGCGAAGGCGGCGGCGGCCCCCGGCGCCTGGCGCTCGCTGGTCTCGATCAGCAGGTGGCCGCCCGGGACCAGCCAGAACGGGGCCGCGGCGGCCACCCGCCGCAGCACATCGAGCCCGTCCGCGCCGCCGTCGAGCGCCACCCGCGGCTCGTGCACCCGGGCCTCCGGGGGCAGCAGCGCGATCTCCCCGGTCGGTATGTAGGGCACGTTCGCGACCAGCAGCCCGACACGGCCCCGCAGCGCCGCGGGCAGCGGCTCGAACAGGTCCCCGCGGTAGACGCGCCCGCCGCGGGCGGCGACGTTGCGGCGCGCGCAGGCCACGGCCGCCGGGTCGATATCGGCCGCGTGC